>DASQHV010000075.1:0-2736 GCA_035631915.1 Candidatus Acidiferrales bacterium
TCTCAATACCGCGAAGATTCTCGACGCTGCCAAAGCCACCGGCGCCGACGCGGTGCACCCCGGCTACGGATTTTTCTCCGAGCGCGCCAGTTTTGCACGCGCGGTGCAGGACGCGGGCCTCGTCTGGATCGGTCCGCCGCCGGACGCGATCGAGCGGATGGGCGACAAGGTCGCGGCGCGCAAGATAATGGCGGCCGCCGGAGTGCCGGTCGTCCCCGGCTCTCCCGATACGCTCGAGACCGAAGCCGAGGTTGCCGCGATCGCAAAAAAGATCGGGTTTCCGATAATGGTCAAGGCGGCGGCAGGCGGCGGCGGCAAGGGACTGCGGCTGGTCGAGAGCGGCAAGGATCTCGCGTCGATCGTGCGCACCGTCTCCAGCGAGGCGAAATCGTCATTCGGCGACGGCCGCTTCTACGTCGAGAAATATCTCAAGCAGCCGCGCCACATCGAAGTCCAGGTGCTGGCCGACTCCCACGGCAACATCGTGCACATCTTTGAGCGCGAGTGCTCGATTCAGCGGCGTCATCAGAAGGTCGTCGAGGAGTCGCCGTCGCCGTTCATCATGCCCGAGATGCGCAAGCAGATGGGCGAGGTCGCCGTGCGCGCCGCCAAGGCGGTCAACTACGTCAGCGCCGGGACGATTGAATTCCTGGTCGACGCGGATCGCAACTTCTACTTCCTGGAGATGAACACGCGAATCCAGGTCGAGCATCCGGTGACCGAGATGGTGAGCGGGATCGACCTGGTGCGAACCCAGATCGAAATCGCGGCCGGCGCCAAGCTGCCGTTCAAGCAGAAGGACCTTTCGCAGCGCGGCTCCGCGATCGAGTGCCGCATCTACGCCGAGGACCCTACGGCCGGCTTCGTCCCCTCACCGGGAAAAATTGAAACGCTTAGATTTCCCGATGGCCCCGGCATCCGCAACGACGCAGGCGTGTACGCGGGCGCCGAAGTGTCGGTGTACTACGATCCGATGATTTCAAAACTCTGCGCGTGGGGCGCCGACCGCGAGCAGGCGATTGACCGGATGCGCCGCGCGCTGGGCGAATTCGTGATTGCGGGCGAGTTGCGCACCAATCTTGATTTCCATCGCTGGATAATCAGCCATCCGAAGTTCGTGAAGGGCGACTTCGACACTCATTTTATCGATCACGAGTACCGTCCCAGCGCCAACGGCGCCGCGCCGCACGGAGCCGAGCTGGCGGCGATTTTTCTCGCCGCGATCGCCGCGCAGGCAGCGGCGAATCACAGCAATGGCGCCGCGACTGCACCCGCCGGCGGGCAACAGCCGTCAGCCTGGCGGATGATCGGCCGGCTCGACGGCCTGCGGAGATAGGCGCGCAACACTACGATGAGATACGTCGCCACGCTGCACGGTGCGGAGCACGAAATCGAGGTCGAGGAACTCGCCGCCGACTCCTATGCGATTCGCTTCGGCAAGAACAGCTTCGAGGCCGACGTGCGAAGGGTCGGGCCCGTCTCCTTCTCCGTTATCGTCAACAACCGCTCGTTCGATTTCGACGTCGTGCGCGACGGCGACGAAACCGTGATCGCGTCGCGCACCGGCTCTACGCGGCTTACACTTGTCGATGCGGCGCGGCGCCTGGCGCGCGGTGCGGGCAAGCGGCGCGAAGTCAGCGGGCGCGTCGAAATCAAGGCCGCGATGCCGGGTCGCGTCATCAACGTGCTGGTCGCCGCGGGAGACGAGGTCGCAGCCGACCAGGGCGTGATCGTCGTCGAGGCGATGAAGATGGAAAACGAAGTGAAGTCGCCCAAAGCCGGCAAGGTAGTGGAGGTCAGAGTGGTTGCCGGACAGACGGTCGAGAAGGGCGGCCTGATGATTGTAATCGAGTAGCCGAGGCGATTTGCGATGTCCGACGATAGTAAAGAAAAAGCGCGCGCGCAGAACGACTCCCAAATTGCGTCGGCGCGGAAACTCTGGGAGGAGCGCAAACTCAATCCCAGCCTGAAGCGCGGCCGTGAGCGCAAGCCGTCGTTCAAGACGACCTCCGGGATCGAAATCCAGCGTGCCTACGACCCCGACGATTTGAGCGACCTCGATTTCGTCGACGAGATCGGCTTCCCCGGCGAGTATCCGTTCACCCGCGGCGTGCAGCCGACGATGTATCGCGGACGGCTCTGGACGATGCGCCAGTATGCCGGCTTCGGCAGCGCGGAGGAGTCGAATCGGCGCTATCGTTACCTGTTCGAGCAGGGACAGACCGGGCTTTCGGTGGCGTTCGATTTACCGACCCAGATGGGACGCGACGCCGACCATCAGCTGGCCGAGGGCGAAGTCGGACGCGTCGGCGTGTCGATCTGCTCGCTCGCGGACATGGAAACGCTGCTGTCGGGATTGCCGCTCGATAAAATCTCCACCTCGATGACGATCAACGCGACCGCGTCGATCCTGCTCGCGCTGTACCTGGTGGCGGCGGAGCGCCGCGGCGTCAGCTGGGACAAGGTCAACGGCACGATCCAGAACGACGTGCTCAAGGAATACGTGGCGCGCGGCACTTACATCTATCCGCCGCGCGGCTCGATGAGAATCATCACTGACATCTTCAGCTTTGCGTCGAAAGAAGTGCCGAACTCGAACACGATCTCGATTTCCGGCTACCACATCCGCGAGGCGGGCTCGACTGCCGCGCAGGAACTGGCGTTCACGATCGCCGACGGAATCGCGTACGTCGACGCTGCGATCAAGGCGGGGCTGGCGGTCGACGCGTTCGCGAG
>DASQHV010000076.1:0-5780 GCA_035631915.1 Candidatus Acidiferrales bacterium
CGTCCGCGTCGCGCCGGGCCAGACCGTCGATCATGGCGACGTGCTGATCGAGCTCAGTCCTCCGCCGGCTTCATCAACTCCTCAATCCGCGCCGCCAGGCCAGTAATCCATTCCTCGAAGTCGCCGTCGCGCTCGACCACGATTTCCAGCTTGCCGTCCTTGAGGATCGAAAGGCGCCCCGGATGCTCGGTGCGGAGCGGAATCACCACTGCCTCGCGCGAGATTCCCATCGGGTCGATGACGGCGAAGATTCTCTCGATTTCCTTTAGCGTGACCGCCTTGAGCATTTTACCCGCCGCGCGACTATGCTCTCTTCATAAGACGAGCGCGCCGCCGGCTCAAGCCGTCGCGGCGGATTTTGCGAGGTGAAAATCGCGTGTTTGGCACAATCAAGAAGGTGATCAAGGACAAGGGCTTCGGCTTCATCACCCCCGACGACGGCGGCGAGGAAGTATTCTTTCATCGCTCGCGCCTCTCGCCAAAACTCCAGTTCGAGGACCTGCGCGAGGGCAACGACGTGCAGTTCGAAGTGCGCCCCGGCGAAAAGGGCCGCCAGGCGTTCAACCTGCGCCTGCGCTAGCGCGAAAACGCGAACCAGCGCCGCATCAAGCCCGCCACCAGCGGCGTCAGCCGCGTGCGATTGTACAATCCGGCCGCGCGGCGAATCGCGTCGGCTTGCGTCGGGTACGGATGGATCGCGTCGCCAATCCGCCCCAGCCCCACACCCGTCGCCATCGCCATCGTCAACTCCGTGATCATCTCGCCCGCGTGACTCGCGACGATCGTCGCGCCGACGATCTGCCCGCCGCCGCGTCGCACGTGCACCTTCACGAAGCCCGCGGTCTCCCCGTCCAGCACCGCGCGATCGACTTCCGCAAGTTCCTGCACGTAAGTATCGACCTCGATTCCGCGCTGCTTCGCCTCTGCCTCGTACAATCCAACGTGCGCGATTTCAGGGTCGGTGTACGTGCACCACGGAAGCGTCAGCGCACTGGCGCGCTGGCGGCCGAAGAACAGCGCGTTGCGCAGGACGATCCGCGCGTGCGCGTCCGACAGATGCGTGAACTTGTAGGCCGACGCGACGTCGCCCGCCGCGTAAACCAGCGGATTAGTCGTGCGCAGATAGTCGTCGACCTTGATTCCGGTATGACGATCGTACTCGATCATCGCCGCTTCGAGGTTCAGTCCTTCGACTGCCGGCACGCGCCCGACGCCGATCAGGATTTCGTCGGCGACTACTTCGCGCGCGATGCCGCCACGCTCGACCTTGAGAACTTTTTCGCCGCCGCGCCGCTCGACCCGCGCGATATTGCAGCCCGTGACGACTTCCACGCCGTCGTGCACCAGCGCCTGCTCGACGCGAGTCGCCGCGTCGCGATCCTCGCGGATAAGAATCTGCGGCGCGACTTCGATCAGCGTCACCGCCGCGCCGAAGCGCTGAAAGGTCTGCGCCAGTTCGCAACCGATCGGCCCCGCGCCAATCACCGCGAGGCGTCGCGGCAACTCCGTGAGCGCAAATACCGTCTCGTTGGTCAGGCACCCCGCCTCGGCCAGCCCAGGAATCGGCAACGCGGCCGCGCGCGCGCCGGTCGCGATCGCCGCCTTCCTGAACCGCAGTCTTTTCCCGCCCACTTCGACGCAATCGGGCGCCGCAAATCGCGCGTCACCGAAAAATACGTCTACGCCGAGCTTGCTGAACCGCTCCGCCGAATCGATCGGGCTCAGTTCGACGCGCAACTTGCGCATCCGATCCATCACCGCCGGAAAGTTGACCGTGACGCCCGGCGGCACCTCGACGCCAAAGCGTTTTGCACCGCGCACCTCCGCCGTGGCGCGCGCCGCACGAATCAGTGCCTTGGACGGCACGCAGCCGAAGTTCAGGCAGTCGCCGCCCATGTAGTCGCGCTCGACGAGCGCGACCTTGGCGCCCAGGATTGCCGCGCCCGCAGCGGTCACCAGCCCGGCGGTGCCCGCGCCGATCACGACGAGGTTGTAGCGCTCCGCCGGCTCCGGATTCTTCCAGCTCGGCGGATGCAGATTCTCGACGAGCGCGCGATTGTACGCGTCCAGCGGCTCATGCTTCAGCGCGTGCTCTGGCATCGGAGACTCCCTTGGTGCGCGCTCAGGTTTTTTCGCGGAGCGCCCGCGCACCGATCCGCGTCGCGTAGATCACAACGCCAACCGTCGCGAGCAGTCCAACACCCTTGACGACCCAGCTCATCGGCGTATTCGCGCTCCCAGAGCCGGCAGCACCGGCCAGGTCACCGCTCAGCGCGCCGATATAGACGTACAGAATCGTCCCTGGAATCATCCCGGCCCACGACGCGAAAAAGTAATCGCCGAGCGTCACCCGCGTCAGCCCGTACGCGTAGTTGAGCAGGTTGAATGGAAACACCGGCGAGAGCCGCGTCAGGATTACGATCTTCCAGCCCTCGCGCCCGACTGCCTCGTCAATCGCCTTGAACTTGGCGTTGCCGTCCAGCTTGCGTGCGATCCAGTCGCGCGCAAAATACCGCCCGACCAGGAACGCCGCCGTCGCGCCCAGCGTCGCCGCGATCGACACGTAAATCGAGCCGCGCACGACACCAAATATCACCCCCGCTCCGATCGTCAGGATCGATCCCGGAAGAAACGCCACGCACGCCGCGATATAGATCGCGATAAACGCGAGCGGCGCGAGCGCTCCTAGCCCGCGAATCCAGTCGAGCGCGTTTTTCAGTATCGGCCCCGCGCCGACGCGATGCGCCCCGTAGAGCACCGCAACCGCCGCAAGCGCGATCGCGATGTTCCGGGGCCGCAGCACGGCTCCGACGCGGGTTGGGATGGTGGGCATTGCGCTGGCGGACCGTCTATAATCTCGACCGCTTACCGTGTCCGCCGAAAATATGTAACCCTATCCGCCATGTCCGTCCACGAGCATAAACTACACGCAGCGACGCATCTCAAGCTCGGCATCATCACCGCCAGCGACTCGCGCACGCTGAACTCCGACGAAAGCGGCCAGCTGATTCGCCATCTGCTCGAGAGCGCGGGCCACCAGGTCACCTACTACGAGATCCTGCCCGACGACGCCGCGCGAATTTCCTCCGCCATCGCGACCACTCTGCCCACGCTCGACGCGCTCATCGTCAACGGCGGCACCGGCATCACCGCGCGTGATCGCACCGCCGACGTCGTCAAGTCGCTGATCGACAAGGAGCTCGAAGGCTTCGGCGAGTTGTTCCGGATGCTCTCCTATCAGGACATCGGTTCGGCCGCGATGATGAGTCGGGCGGTCGCCGGCATCCGCCACGGAAAATTCGTCGCCGCGATTCCGGGCTCCACGGCCGCGTGCAAACTCGCGATGGAAAAACTCATCCTGCCCGAGCTTGGCCACATCGTCTCGCTGCTGAGACAATGAAGAGCGCAGCGTGAGCCGGTTCACGATCAAGCTGTTCGCCACGCTGCGCGAGCGCGCCCGCACCGCCGAGCTGACCCGCGAATTTCCCGACGGCGCCAGCGTCGCCGAGATCTGGCAGCTGATGGTCCGCGAATTTCCCGCGCTCGCCGGCCACGATGATTCGGTGGGCTTCGCCGTCAACCAGGAATACGTCGAGGGCGACTTCCGGCCCCGCGCCGGCGACGAGATCGCGTTCATCCCTCCCGTCAGCGGCGGTGCGGACGAGCGATGGGTCGGCAGCATCGCCATCGGCCGCGAGCGTATCGACGTCGCCGCGCTCGAGCGCACCGTCGCCGACCCCGCCGCCGGCGCGATCGTCACCTTCACCGGCACCACCCGCATCGACAACGCCGGGCGCAAAGTCCTGCGCCTCGAGTACGAGGCCTACGAGCCGATGGCGCTCGCTGAGATGCGCAAGCTGGCGCGTGAGGCCGGCCGCCGCTGGAACATCGTGCGCATCGCAATCGCGCATCGCATCGGCCTCGTCGAGATCGGCGAGACGTCCGTGGCGATCGCAGTCTCCGCGGCGCATCGCGGCGAGGCCTTCGACGCGTGCCGCTTCGCAATCGATCGCCTCAAGGAAGTCGTGCCGATTTGGAAGAAAGAATATTTCGAGGGTGGCGAGGTTTGGATCGGCTGCCAGACCTCTCATCCAGCGCCGCATTGAATTGATCGCCAAACTGCCCGCACTTCCTCGCCTCATTGACCGCGCGGACAGTTACCAGTTACAACCGTATCGATGGCGCTAGGCGAAACCTCGGTCGAAAAGATCATCCTCGCGGAGCCGCGCGGATTTTGCGCAGGCGTCGATCGCGCGGTCGAGGCGGTGCGCAGCGCGCTCCGTTCCTACGGACGCCCGCTCTACGTGCGGCATCAAATCGTCCACAACCGCTTCGTGCTCGAAGCGCTCGAGCGCGAGGGCGCCATCTTCGTCGAGAGCCTGGACGAAGTCCCCGAGGGCCAGCGCGTGATCTTCAGTGCCCACGGCGTCGCGCCCAGCGAATGGGATCGCGCCAAGGACCGCCGGCTGCGCGTGATCGACGCCACCTGCCCGCTGGTCACCAAGGTCCATCTCGAAGTCGAGAAATACGACAACGAGGGTCGCACCGTAATTCTCATCGGCCACGCCGGGCACGAGGAAGTGAAGGGCACGCTCGGCGTCGCGCCGGGAAAAGTCGTGTTGGTCGGCAGCGTGGCCGAGGCGCGCACCGTCGAGGTCGGCAATCCCGCGGCCATCGCCGCCGTCACGCAGACCACGCTCAGCGTCGACGACACGCGCGACATCATGGACGCGCTCAAGGATCGCTTCCCCGCGATGATCGCGCCCAAGACCGACGACATCTGCTACGCCACGCAGAATCGCCAGAACGCCGTCAAGGAACTGGTGCAGGTCAGCGACGCGGTGCTGGTCGTCGGTTCCAAGCAAAGCTCGAACGCCAACCGCCTGGTCGAAGTCGCGCGGATGCGCGGCGCGCGTGCGTTCCTGGTCGATTCGATCGCCGACGTCGAGCCCGCGATGCTCACAGGGGTGCGCGCGCTCGGTCTCACCGCCAGCGCGTCGTCACCCGAATGGCTGGTCGAGGAGATCATCGGCGCATTCGCCAACCAGGGCGCCGCGGTCGAGCTGCTCAGCGTCGCCAAGGAGCGCGTGCACTTCCCGCTGCCGATGCCCTCCGACTGAGCCACAGCCCGCTTCGCGTCTTCGCGCCCAAAGTTCTAACAGGCCGCTGCGGCCGCATCTCCAAGGTCACCCTCACCCGCCGATCCCTAACTTCGTTCGGTGTCGGCGACCTCTCCCGCAACCAAGCGGGCGAGGCAAAAGATGCTTCGCGCCCAAAGTTCCTAACAGGCCGCTGCTGCGGCCGCATCTTTGTCTTTCGTTCTTTTCCTCCCCCGGGTGCAGGGGTGGCCCCTGCCGGGGGCGCGGGGCGCGAGCCCCGCATTGGATTCGTTCTTCTCTCCGCGCCTCCGCGCGCGCGTCGCCTTGACAATTTGCCGCCGTTGCCTAAAGGTTCATCCGGATTCGCGACCCGCGCGAGCCCAAACGAAAAGAGGAAGATCCCGATGCGAACTGCTATCGCGCGCTCGCTGCTGGTGCCGCTCCTGCTCGCCGTCCCGCTCGCCAGTGGATGCCAGTCCGAGGCCAAGAAACATCTCTACAAGGCTGAGGATCTGTTCGAGAAGCGCGACCTCGACGGCGCCAAGAAGGAGCTCGAGCTTTCGATCAAAGCCGATCCCAACTCCATCGACGCGCACAAATCGCTGGCCCATATCGACGAGGCGCTCGACGACTCCGAGGGCGCCGCGCGCGAGTATGCGGCGGCTTCCGCGCTCGATCCCA
>DASQHV010000077.1:0-7347 GCA_035631915.1 Candidatus Acidiferrales bacterium
ATCAACGTATAGAGAATGCCGAAGCTGAAGTTCATCGCGGCCGGCCACAGCGCACTCGACGCCGCCAGGTGCCGAATCATGAGATCGTTGAATGCGCGCATCGCCCACGTGGTCGGCAGCCCCAGCGCCACGTCCTGCATCCACGCCGGCTCGAAATCTATCGGCCACCAGCATCCGCCAATCGCCGCCATCGTCATGATCACGATCGCGCCGACCGGCAGCACCGCGTCGCGCGTGCGCCCCACTCCCGCAACCACCAGTCCGAACGCGGCGCCGGCAAATGCGATCGCCGCCGCCGGTATCATCAGCGCCGCAGGCTCGCGCCCGAGCGAGATTCCGAACAGCATCCACCCCGCGGCGAACAGCACCACCATCTGGATGAATCCAACCACGAAGCGCGCCAGCAGTTTGCCGGTGAGCGTGGTCCACAACGGCGCCGACGCCGAGCGCAGCCGCTCGAGCGTGCCCCAGTCGTGCTCGTCGATCAGCGCCAGCGACACGCCCATCAGCATCCCGATCAGCAAAAACGTCACCGCGAAACCGGGCACCTGCAAGTCGAAGGCGTTGAACCCCGTACCGGCACCGACTTCGCGGCCGCTCAGGTCGATCTCCGCGTAGCCGAGCGTGCCGGGCGTCGCGAGACTCGCATCGACCCGCGGCAGCTTCGGGAATTTCAGGTCCGGAACCTTCGGCATCGCAGGCGCGTTCGGCAGGGCGATGTCGATTGGCGCAGTCTTGAGCGCGCTCTCGAGCTTGGCGCGTGCTTCGTTCAGGCTCGCGTCGGGGTCCAGCTTGATATCGTTGAGGTTGAGGTCGGCGGGCGGCGCGGGAAACGCGGGCGGCGGTGGAATGTTGTCCGCGCGGCTCCCCGCGATCTGCTTCAGATTCGCGAACCAGGTCTCGAACTGTCCGCGCGCGACCTCAAGGCGCTGCAGAAAATCCTTGAGCTCGTCGAGCTTCGCGCGCTGCGCTGCGGCGTCGGCGTCGAGGCTGCGCTTGACGCGATCGAGCTCGGCGTCCAGCGCCGCCTTGGTGCGATCGCGCGCCGCCGTCATCGCGGTCTCCACCTGCTCGCGAACCTTCGCCGCTGCGGCCGTGCGCGAGGCCGCAGCCTCGGTCGCGATGCGCGACGCGTCGGCACGCGCCGTCTCGAGTGACGCGCGCGCGCTTTCGATTTGCGCCTGGACGTTTCCTCCCTCTGCGACAGCGCGTTTGCGCGCCTCGTCAGCGGCGGCCGCGCTTACCCGCCGGCACAGGTTCGCGATCATCAGCTCGATATTCACCGTCTGCAGGTACTTGACCGGATCGGTATAGAGGATGAGCCGGGCGGATTCGCCGTGCTCGATCGCCTGTGTGGTGCCCGGCGGTATCACGATCCCGACGACGGCGCGTTTTCGCATGCGGCCGGCCATCTCGGCGTCGCGGCGGTCGCGCGCTCCAAGCACGCCGAGTCCAGGCTGACGCGAAATGGCGCTGACGATCGCGCTCGCCACGGCGCCGTGGTCTTCATCGACGATTGTCACGACGTACTGTCCGTGCGACGCGGGCGTGCCGCCGTAGATTTTCGCGAGCGACAGGCCCGCCGCCGCAATCACAGCGATCGGCGCGATGATCAGCATGAACAGCCCGACGCGATCGCGACGAATCAGCAGGAACTCCTTGCCGATGGTGAGCCACACCGCGCGGATCATGTGCGCCTCATCGACGGTCGCAAGCCGCCGCCGCCGTGCTCAGGGCGTGTCACGCAGCGCATGACCGGTAAGTTTGAGGAACGCGTCCTGCAGATTCGGGCGATGCACCCGAAACTCGATTACCTCTTCGCCCGCGGCGCCAGCGCGCCGTATCACTTCGGGCACCTGGTCGACCGACGCCAGTGTGAGCACCGCGCAGAATCCCTCTACAACGTCCGACGGCACTTCGTTGACGCCGGCGATACCGTCCCACCATCCGCGCGGCAGTTCCTTCTTGGTCATCACCTCAATGCGCGGCTCGTTGCCCGCCAGTGCGATCAACTCCGCGTCGGTGCCCTGCGCCACGATTCTGCCGTGATCGATCAGCACGATTCGATTGCACAGCCGCTCCGCCTCTTCCATATAGTGCGTGCTGTAAAGAATCGCGGCACCGCGGTTTGCCGCTGCTTCGACCACGGCGAAGATTCGCCCGCGCGACTGCGGATCGACGCCGACCGTAGGCTCGTCCAGCATGATCGCGGCCGGCGAATGCATCATGCCGCACGCGATATTGAGCCGCCGCTTCATGCCGCCGGAAAAGCCGACGACGACGTCGTCGATGCGATCGCTGAGCCCCACTTCCTCCAGCAGTCCGCGTGCGCGCGCGAGTGCGGCGAGTGACGTCAGTCCCTGCATCCGCCCGAAGAACATCAGGTTCTCGAGTGCGGTGAGCGTCGGATATATCGCAAGCGACTGCGGCACCAGGCCCAGGCTCAGGCGGGCCAGCTTTGCCGACCCGCGCAAGTCGTGGCCCGCGATCGTGACCGATCCGGAGTCGGGTGCGATCACCCCCGACAAAATCGAGAGCGTGGTCGTCTTGCCTGCGCCGTTGGGTCCAAGCAGGCCGACGGTTTCGCCCGCGTTGACCGCGATTGAAACTCCGTCGAGCGCAACCCGCTCGCCATATTGCTTGCGCAAGTCCTGCGCCTGGATAACGGGGCGCCCGTTCATCGCGAGTACCGGTTATCCACGCGCCTCAACTTCTAGGAAGATGCCGCTACCGTGCGGCTCTCGAGGTCGGGACGCCGCGACGCGATGACGCGATCCTTCTCGCGCCGGATAAAAGCCGGATTGAAGGTAACGATCAGCACCGGCAGAATCGTCATCGCACCCAGCATCGACACGAACATCCAGACTGCCAGCAGCAGCCCCATCTCGGCGTCGAAGCGGATGCTGGACCAGTACCAGAACAGCACCGACGCAACCAGCGTCAGCGCGGTGAAGGCCACCGCCTTGCCGGAAGTCACCAGCGCGGTATAGGTGCTGACCTTGAGATCGTAGCCGAGAGCCAATTCCTCGATGATTCGACTGACTATGTAAATTGAATAGTCAATTCCGAATCCGACGCCGACAGTGACTACCGGCAGAGTATTGATGTTGATACCTATATCGTGGGCGCCCATGTAGGCATTGATCGCTGCATTGGCCAACGCCAGTGGGAACAACAGGTATAGTCCCGCCATGAACGACCGATATGTGACTAGTATAATGATGTAGATGGTTGCGAATGCCAGCACGTTGAGCAGCACGTCATTGTCGATGATCTCCTGGTTCGCCGCGGCCAGTTCGCCGATGATGCCGGCGGCCAGCGCGAAGTTCACACCCGTCACCTGATGCTGCGGCTCGGCGAAGAACTTCTGCGTGCGCAACACAATTCGCTGGACGTTCTCGCCCTCGCGGTTTTTGGAGTAAACCGTCATCTGGGTGGCTTCGCGCCGCGGAGTGATGATGTACGCGGTCGAGAGCGGCGAGGCGCCGGCCAGCAACGCGCCCAGCAACTGTCCGGTCCCGCGCGCGGTGGTCGGCAGCACGTTCCACTTGGGCTGGAATTCCTGCAATGCCGAGCCGCCGTTCGACAGCAGATCAGCGACCGAGAAGGTTCGCCCCACGGCCGGGTCGCCCTCCATGTAGCGCTCGTACTCGTCCATCACGTGATACAGCTTGGGATCGTTGAGCGATTCGCGCTTGGCAAGCTCCGCCACCACAACGAACTGCTCGATCGCTCCGAATTCGCTCTGAATCGCCGCCATCGCCTTGTTATACGGCGATTTTGGCCACAATATCGGTGATTCCGACGTCGGATCGCCGACCTTCAATCCGCTCCAGAAAAAAGCGCACAGCGCGATCACCGCGCCCGTGGCGACGAAAGTTGCGATGCGCCCGGGCCGTTCCAGCATCGGCCCCGCCAGCGACATCAGCAGCCGCTTGAAGAGGCCGCGGTCGCGTCGCTCGATCACTTCGATGTGCGGGGGCGCCAGGTAGTAGTACACGATCGGGTTGAGCAGCAGCTCGCTCACGATGATCGCCGCGATCCAGAAACTCGCGGTGATGGCGAGCTTCTGCAGGAACAGCACCGGCACCAGCAGGATCACCAGCACGCCGAACGCGTCGGTCAGGATTCCCGACAGCGACGGCACGAACAGCTCGGAGAACGACGACAGGATCGCCTTCTCCTTGTCCCGCAGCCGGTAGTACTCCTCATAGTAGCGGTCATGCATCTGGACCGAATGGCTGACTGCACGCGCAGTAATCAGAAATGGAATGACCAGTACGAGCGGATCGAGTCCGAAGCCGAGCAAGCGGATGAAGCCGAGTCCCCAGATCGCGCATATCACGCCCGAAATAGTCGGGCGTAACGCACCGCGCCAATCCTGAAAGTATAGATAAAGTAGTATCCAGACCGCGAGCGCAGTGACTACAAAGATCCAGAAGAACTGGGGCGTGTAATGGTATACCCATCCGTATAGCACGGGTTGACCGCCGACGTAGATGTGCACCGACGGATCTCTCTCGGGATCGACTACGATCTTGTAGATCTCGTTGAAGATGCGCCGGTAGTCCAGCCGCGACTCGAGAAAGCTGCCCTCGATCACCGCCGCCTTGTCGTCGAGCGAGACGAAGCGTCCGAAGATCACACCGGGGTTTTTGTGAACGTTGCTCTTCAGTTCCTCGAGCTGGCTCTCGGTCTTTGGAATCTCGCCGCCGGGCAGGATCGGCGTGTTGAGGATTACGCCGCCCGCCAGCGGACGAAAGTAGCTCGCCGACGCAACCGAACGCACGGAGCCGTGCTGGATGCCGTAGACGAGGTCCATGTCGCGCGTCATCTGGACGATCTTCTTGACGATCTCGGTGTTGTAGATCGTCCCCTCTTTCGCCTCGATCATGATCGTGACGTTGTTGACGCTGCCGAAATACTGGTCGTACTTGTGCGCGATCCTGATGAACGGATGATTCTGCGGCAGCAATTCGCCGAAGCTCGTCACCAGCATCGTCTGCGAGGTGTAGTAGCCGAAAAATGCGGTCAGCGCGCCGACGATCGCCAGCACCACGAAGCGCCGGCGCAGGATCCATTCTCCAAATCGATACCAGGTCATCGCCCTCTCCGAATTTCGCGCGCTCGCATCGCGGCGCTCACCCCTGGCAGAAGCGCCAGGTCTTGCCGCCATCCTCGGTGTAGAGAATTGTTCCGTAGCCGACGATCCAGCCGTGCTGTGCGTCGAAGAAGCGCACCTGGCTCAGCGGGAACGGTATCGTTGGAACGCTCGGGTCGTGCGCCCACGTGCCGTTGGGCTGCAGCCGGAGCACGGTGCCGGTCAGCCCGGTCGTCATCCCCTGGTCACCGCCGAACAGGTTGATCGAAAAAAGCGGGTCGCGGGCCGGAATCTGGGGTGCTCCAGGACCCAGCGTGTCCGGCGGCGCGCCGGGCTTGTCGGATTGATGGGCGAAATGCCAGGTCTTGCCGCCGTCGACGGTCTGCACGACCCAGCCTTCGAGTCCGCAGGCCGCGCCATGCAGCGCGTCGCGAAACGAAACGCTGAAAAATGTCGGCAGCAGATAGTCCACAAAGCGCGGATCGTCGCCAGGGCCCAGCGCGCGCTTCCATTGCGACGTCAGCGATTGCTGTTGTTCCTGCCATGTCTTGCCCGCGTTCTCCGTCGCCCAAATTCGCCCCATCTCTCCCACGACCCAGCCGCGATCGGGGTCGAGGAAGCTCGTGCTGTAGAGCTTTGGTTCCTCGTACGGCAGCGCGTAGTCAGACAGCTCAGGCGGGAACAGCCGCTGCAATTGACGCTTGGTAAAACTCTCGCCGCCGTTGGCGGTGCTCAGCACCACCGCGCGATCGCCGACGAAAAATCCATGCAGCCGGTCGGGAAATGAAAGTGAGAAAAGAAACACGTGCGTGCGCGAGTTGAGGCGCTCCCAAGTCTTGCCGCCGTCGCGCGTGCGCATCACCAGTCCGTCCTGACCGCACAGGAAGCCGTTTTGCTCGTCGGTCATCTGGATGCCGAAGACGCCGAGATTGGTGCCGATGTTGACGCGCTGAAAATGACGCCCGCCGTCCTCCGTCAGCAGCACCTTGCCACGGTCGCCGACGATAAACGCGCGCGTCGGGCTGGTTGGCCACACGTCGAAAAACTTGTCGGTCAGCGTGATGTTGCGAAACGTCAGCGGCGGCAACGCGACCTCGCGATGGCACGCGCCGGTCGCGAGCGCGATTAGCACGAACAACGTCTTGACTAAGCGATGTACCTGGAAGTTTCGCACAATTTGGCCGATCCGACGGAAAAATTTGCTCTATACTCAAGCAAAGGCCGCTGCTTAGCAAGTCGAATTTTTTCCGAGTGACCGACGCACCGCTCTACTATTACAGGTCCGCGAGCAGCAGACCGGTGAGATACTCGCCCTCGGCATGGCCGAGCAGCACGGGATGGTCGGGGCCGGGGCCGAGATGCGCGAGGATGCGCAGAGTTCGGCCGGCGTTGGACTCGGCAAAGCGTACCGCGCGGACAAAGTCGGCGGCGCCAAAATGCGTCGAGCAAGAGAACGTCATCAGGCGTCCGCCGGGCGCCAACGCGCGCATCGCGATCGTGTTGAGCTCCACGTAGAGCCGGCCCGCGCGCTCTGCATCGGCGCGGCTGCGTGCCAGCGGCGGCGGATCGAGGACGATCAAATCGAAGCGCAGCGGTGTCTCCGCCATGAACTTTCCCGCCTCGCCGTGTACGAATTCGACCGCCGTCGCGGGGTGCCCGTTGAGCTCAAGATTTTTTCGCGCCCATCCGAGCGCGCGCGCCGAAGTATCCACCGCGACGACCCTGCGTGCGCCGCCGGCCAGCGCCGCGAGCGCAAATCCGCCCTCGTAGCAAAACGCGTCGAGCACGCGGGCGTCGACTGCGAGTCGCCCGATCAGCGCGCGATTCTCGCGCTGATCGAGGAAGTAGCCGGTCTTCTGCCCATGCTCGAAGTCAACGTGGATTCGAATTCCGTTCTCGCGCCCGACGGTCTCGCTCACCGGCTCGCCGTAGAGCGTCGCGATGCGGTCGGGCAGCCCCTCCTGCTTTCGCACCGCGCCCACGCTGCGTTCGACGATCGCACGCGGATGAAGCAGTTCGCGCAATTCGGCGACGAGCGTCTCGCGCATCCGATCGGCGCCGGCAGTGAGCAGTTGCATAACGAGCACCTGGTCGAATCGATCGACGACGACACCGGACAGTCCGTCGCCGTCGCCATTGACCAGCCGGTACGAATCGGTGTCGGCGCCGACAAACCGCTGCCGCAGCGCGAGCGCGCTCCTGAGCCGACGCGCCACCAACTCGGCCAGTGACGGCTCCTCGCCCCA
>DASQHV010000078.1:0-3059 GCA_035631915.1 Candidatus Acidiferrales bacterium
CCGAGAAGACATCGGCCTCGTGGGTGTACCAATGGCTGCGCAACCCGCGCGACTTCGCACCGCACACCGCGATGCCGTCTTTACGCCTCACCGACCACGAAGCCGAAGCGCTGACCGCCTTCCTGATGACGCACGGCGAGAAAAAGGAAGACCCGGGCGTCGTGGCGGCGCTGGCGGATCCCGAGCAGGCCAAGAAGGGCGAGGCGCTGGTGCGCAAGTACGGATGCTTCGGGTGCCATGAGATCGAAGGGATGGACAAGGAGTCGCGAATCGGCGTCGAGCTGACGACGTTCGGCTCCAAGCATCTCGACGAATTGTTCTTCGGCAACCAGACCGACATCCCCGAGACCTGGGACCAGTGGACCTTTCACAAGCTCCAGAACCCGCGCATCTACGCGACCAAGGACGTCGAGCAGTTGATGCCGAACTTCGACTTCGACAACGCCGACATCAACAACCTGGTCGTGTTCCTGGCCAGCCAGACCGCGGGCACCGTGCAAGAGCGCTATCGGATGCCCGGCTCGGAGCATCAGACGGAGATCGTCGCGGGCCGGCGGATGGTCAATTTCTACAACTGCGTCGGCTGTCACATCGTCGAGCAGCGCGGCGGCTACATTCGCCGGTTCTATTCCGAGGACGAGATCAACTTCGCGCCGCCGATACTCAACGGCGAGGGTTTCAAGGTACAGCCGCAATGGCTGTTCACCTTCCTGCAGGGGCCGACGCCGATCCGTCCATGGCTTAAGGTCAGGATGCCGACCTTCCGTTTCACCAACGCGGAAGACGATCAGATCGTGAACTACTTCACGGCGCTGTCAGACATCAATGTGCCGTTCATGTTCATCAACACCAACCTGATTCCGCCGGCTGAGTTGCAGGCCGGCGCAAAGCTGATGACCAAGGACTACTTCAACTGCTTCAGTTGTCATCAGCAGGGCGACAAGAAGCCCGAAGGTCCGCAATCCGGTTGGGCGCCCGACCTGGCGCTGGCGCACGTTCGTCTCAACCCCGACTGGATACTCAAGTGGATAGCGAATCCGCCGTCGATCCAGCCGGGCACCAAGATGCCGTCATTCTACCCGGGCGGACCGGACGACATCCTGGGCGGCAACCAGGACGAGCAGATTCGTGCGCTGCGCGACTACATTTTCTGGTTCGGGACGCACCCGGGGCAGACGCTGCCTGCGCAAGTTGCGACGGCGCCGATGAAGGTGAGTAAGAAGTAGGGCTGCTTCGTCTAATCATTTGAGTACGTAGTTGGTATAGCGGTAAGATAAACGATTGTTTAGTCAAATAAACTTTCTGAGGTAATCGGGGAATCAAAATGAAAAAGATCTCGGTAGTGGTGTCTGCGTGTGCGGGCATTGCGCTCAGCATGAGCGTCGGCGCGGCGGCGTATGCGGCCGGAGGCACGATCAGCGGCACCGTCAAGTACGCCGGTAGCGCACCTGCGCCAAAAAAGGTCGAGGTGACCAAGGACAAGGAAGTATGCGGCCTGCATCAGCACTTCGAGGAAGATTTGGCCGTTGACTCCAGCGGCGGTATCGCCAACGCGGTGGTCGTTGTGAAAGGCGCCAAGGGCGACATGAAGCCCGGCGAAGTCACCTTCGATCAGAAGGGATGCGACTACGTGCCGCACGTGCTGGCGTTCCCGGCCGGTAGCACCGTCAAGATCCAGAACTCGGACGGCATCCTGCACAACATCCACACCTACTCGACCGCGAATCCTTCCTTCAACATGGCGCAGCCCAAGTTCAAGAAGGTGATTTCGCAGAAGGTCGACAAGCCCGAAGTCATCAAGGTCACTTGCGACGCGCACGGCTGGATGCGCGGATGGTGGGTCGCGACGGACACGCCGTATTTCGCCGTGACCGACGACAAGGGTAACTTCACGATCAAGGACGTGCCGGCGGGCAACTACACCGTCGAAGTGTGGCAGGAGAAGCTGGGCACGGAGGATCAGAAGGTCGATGTAAAGGACGGCGCGTCGGCGACGGCGAACTTCTCGCTCAAGCCGAAGAGCTAGCGCGCGAGTCGATTTAGCCTCGCGTCGAGTTCGTTGACGCGGGTGGGACTTGGGGCCGGAGCAATCCGGCCCCGTTTTTTTGGAGCGTCCGAAAATTGCGATCGAATGCGGCTCTTCTTCCGGCCGCCGTCCCGTGTTACGAAACCGCTATGCTCAAACGGCTCGATACGCTCGAAGTCGCAACTTCGGATCTCACCGAGGCCGCGTCCATCTACGCTAAGAACTTCGGCTTTGTGGTGACCAAGTCCGGCGACGGAAAATCCGCGACGGTGAAGGTCGGCGACGCAGAGATTCGGCTCGCCTCCGGCGACGCGGCAGCGGCGGCGCTCGCCGCGACGGGCGAAGGGATGTTCGCGTTGTGGCTCGAGGCCGGAGACGTCGAGCAGGTGATCGCCAGCTTCGCGCTTGCCGGACTGAACGCCGGCCCAATCAGGCTCGAGCACGGGCGCCGCGTCCTGGCGATCGATCCGAAACTCGCCAACCACGTCCCGCTGTTTATCTTCGATCGTAAAGTGTGACCGGCCAGACTACGCCTCGACTTCGGTCGTGAAGGTTGCGCGCACGGCCTGCTCGAGCTTTTGCGTGAGTGCGGCGCGATCGGGACTGTGCATCCCGTCGGTCGGGATCGGCTTGCCGATCGTCATGCGCATCGCGCCGCCTGGCGTGACGATTTTTGCGCCGCGCGGAAAAAATTTTCCCGACCCGCTGATCGACATCGGCACTGCCGGCAGCTTGGTCATGATCGCGAGCCACGCGGCGCCGTCGTTGAACTCGTGCACGCGGTTGTCGCTGAAGCGATGACCCTCGGCGAAGACGCACATGTCGAAGCCACGCTTGATGATCCCGATCGCCTTGCGGATAGCCGCGCCGCCGGCGTCGCGATCGATGCTGACGTGACCGCCGCGTTCCATCGCGAAACCGACGACTGGAATCTTGAGCAGCTCCTTCTTCGCGACAAAGCGCGGCTCGCCCGGGATGAACGCGGAGACGGCGAAGATGTCGAAAAAGCTCTGGTGGTTGGCGACCAGCACGA
>DASQHV010000079.1:0-3105 GCA_035631915.1 Candidatus Acidiferrales bacterium
CCCTTGCTCATCGAGTAGGCGAAGCGGTCGGTGAGTCCGATCAGTGAGGCGATCGACGCCAGGTTGAGGATCACGCCGCCGCCGCCCGCGAGCATCCGCGGCACCGCCGCCTTCGAGCAGAGGAAGATTCCTTTCACGTTGACCGAGTAAATGCGGTCAAGGTCTGCCTCGGTGGTGCCCTCGACAGTGCCGATATGCGCGATGCCGGCGTTGTTGATCAGGATGTCGAGCTTGGCGGCGCCGCGCAGGGAATCGACGCGGGCGAATGCAGAATCGACCGAGCCCGCGATGGCGACGTCGCACTCGACGGCTGCGGCCTCGCCGCCGGCTGCGCGAATCTTCTCGACGGCGGTCTTTGCGGAATCGACATCGCGCTCGAGCACGAAGACTCGTGCGCCGTTCGCCGCGAACGTGCGCGCGATCGCCAGCCCGATGCCGGAGCCAGCGCCGGTAACGACAGCGGTTTTTCCGTCGAGCCGAAACATCTTGGAGTCGTCGAAGTCCCGCGTCGCAGGATTTTCGATCGGGCAAATGGTAGGACAGCCGGACGCGCAAAAACAACCTTCGAGGAAGTACGGAGGCTGAAGCGGACAGCGCGAATAGTTTCGTTGGCGGGACGGCGCGTACTGAGGGGACGTGCGCGGCTACGCCGCTTCCGCCTTGCGCATGATGCGATTGATGCGGGCCATCAGTTCCGCGGAGTTGAACGGCTTGGTGATGTAGTCGTCGGCGCCGAGCGAGAAGCCTTTCACCAACTCGTCTTCATTGTGATGGGCGGTGACAAGGATCACCGGGATTTCCTTGGTCGCGGGTTCGCTGCGCAGCACCCGCAGCGCCTCGAAGCCGTCCATCTTGGGCATCGAGATGTCCAACAGCACGAGGTCGGGTTTTTTCTGTCGCACCATGTCCAGCGCCTCGCTGCCGTCATGCGCGACTGCGCATTCGTAGTTGAAGTGCTTGAGGATGGTTGAAATGAGCATGGTGGTCGCGGCGTCATCGTCGGCGAGAACGACCACGCGCCGTGCATCTTCACGGCGTGCGGGCTGAGCCTCCTCCGCCGCGACGTCCGAATACTTCAGCACGCGGAAAGCGCGCAGCAACACTTCTTCGGACTCGAGCGGGCGCATCGCAAAATCACGGTTGTGCTCAGCCGCGACGTGGAAGTTCCTCGTCAGCTCGTCGCAACTTCCGACAATCACAGCCGGTTTGCGACTCCGTGCGATCATTTCCATCGGGGCCGGCTCGCCGCCGGCGGCCGGCGCCGACGCGTTGATAAAGCAAGCGTCGAACGGCGACAACGAGTTGAGTCCCGGAATGCTCGGCGTGCCTCCGACCACGTGACCCAAGCCCCGGACCGTAGCCAGCGCCGCGATGATCGATTCGGCTTCCGGCTGCTCGAATCCCATCAGGGCGAACCTCTTGCCCGCGAGTGTTTCGCGAATGATCTGATCCACGGGTGTCTTCGGTCCTCCTGGCAGCAGTGAAGGGGCGGCCCGTACCCCGCGTGATACAACCCAGCGCGCGCCCCCTGCGGTATACGCAACGTCCGTGCCCCGCGACGATGCGAGGCGAGGAATAGGATTGCGTCACCAAGCGTTTCAGAATCGCGGCAGTATGCGATATCGGTGCGACGGAGAATCGTGGATGACCCAAATCGCGACATGCCCGTCCTGAATCGATGCCAGCCGCTACGGATCAGTGGCTATGCGACGCTGAAATCTCCGTGCGGTTGTCCTCGATAGCGCCAAGCGCGACACTGTGGCGCATCGCGCCCGCCACAGGTAGAAGACGGTCGCGTAGGGCGAAGAGGGCAGACGGATGGAATCGAATTGGGGATGGCTGGGGTTGACCGCGCAGAACCGGCCGGGACGCTTCTCCGTCTTGCTCCTTGCGATCCTGACACTGCTGATAGTTCAACCCTTGGTTGCAGCTCATGCGATCGCGCAGACGCTGCTCACCATGATGCTCGCGTTTGTCCTGCTATCGGCGGTGTACGCGTTTCGCTCCAGCAGGGCCTACTTCTGGATCGCAACGACCTTGATGGTGCCGACGTTTGTGATGCGCTTCGCGGTGGTATTCGCTCCAAGCGCGACAGTGGAATTCATCGCCGCGCTACTGTCGGCGCTGTTCCTGCTGGTGACGGTGGTGGCGCTGGTCTCGCGCTTGTTTTCGATTCGGAGCGTGTCGCTCGACACGATCAGCGCCGCCATCTGCGCATACCTGCTGATGGGAATCTCATGGGGCTTTTTGTACGCCGCGGTGGAACTGGCGCATCCGCAGTCATTTAGCGCCGCGCTGCTGCAGACCGGTAACGGAGCTACCGCGCCAGAAATCGCCTCGCTTCATATCTTCATCTATTACAGCTTCGTGACCCTGACCACGACCGGCTACGGCGACATCCTGCCGCTGTCCCAGGTCGCGCGGATTCTTTCGATGCTGGAGGCGGTGTTCGGCACGCTGTACATCGCCATTCTGATTTCGCGATTGGTCAGCCTCGAGCTGGCGCAGTCGATGATGAAGGACCGCTGACGACGCCCGCGCGGGCGCGCGAACCCTCGAACTTCGGCCGGCGATGAAGTAACTTCGCCCGCATGGCGGGACTATATATCGAGGAATTCGAGATCGGCCGGAAATTCGCGCATGCGATCACGCGCACGATCACCGAAACCGACAACCTGATCTTCTGCGCGCTGACGCATAATCCGCAGCCGCTGCACTTGGACGCGGAGTTCGCCAAGACAACCGAGTTCGGCCAGCGCATCGTCAACAGCATCTTCACGCTCGGCCTTATGATCGGCGTCTCGGTGGGCGACACCACGCTCGGAACGACGGTCGCCAATCTCGGCATGTCCGACACGCGCTTTTCGCATCCGGTGTTTATCGGCGACACGCGGCGCGCGGAAACCACCGTCGCCGAAAAACGCGAGAGCCGCTCGCGGCCCGATTCGGGAATCGTCGTGTTCGAGCATCGATGCTTCAACCAGCGCGCCGAGGAGGTGGCCTACTGCAAGCGGTCGGCGCTGATGCGCAAGCGGAGCGGCGCATGATTCTTCGCTCGCTGCTCTTCGTTCCCGGCGACAGCGAGCGCAAGCTCGCCAAGTCCGA
>DASQHV010000080.1:0-2792 GCA_035631915.1 Candidatus Acidiferrales bacterium
TTCACCAAATCGCCGACGCCGACTTCACGCGCGAGCCGGCAGGTGCGAATCGCTTCAGCAGCGGTAAAGCAACCCGCGGTGTTGGGCAGAATCTGGTAGCGCTTGGGATCGATGTAGTCGAGCAAATTTTCGCTGTCGCGATTCGCGATGTTCACCCGGCGCACCGCGACCGTCACGATTTCCGCGCCGCTTTCCTCGACCGCCGCCTTGGTCTCGGCAAAGTCCTTGTACTTGCCGGTGCCGACTATCAGCCTCGACTTAAATTTCCTACCGCCCAACTCTAACGGTGTGTCCTGCATATTCACCTTGACGCGGCGGAGATCTTCATCCTCCGCCGACGAAATTAATTATCTCCAGATGATCGCCAACACGGATCACCGTGCGCGGGTAGTCGGCGCGGGGAACTATCTCGCGATTCAGCTCGACGGCCACGCGGCCCGGGCGCATGCCGAGGCGATCGAGCAGCGTCGTCAGCGCCAGGTCGCCGCTTATCGGAAAGAGTTCGCCGTTGAGCGTGATTGCTGTTGCTTCGGGTTCTGACATTGAAAAGCCGCTTCCCGGTTCGAAGAGAAGCGGCTCAGGGCGCGGCCGCGAACGTCGCGCCATCGCCGGTAAGCTGGCTTCCCTACGCCGGCATTACCCGGATCAGGTTCAAGGGGTTCTCCCGCAGGAGCTCTCAGTGCGTCGAGCGCACACCCCCAGCCTATGCATCACTTATACAGCCGCGTTCGGGGACTGTCAAAATTGCACGCGCGCCGCGCCCGAATCCCCGGCGTGCGCCGAGTTTGATTGACTGTCGCACGAGCCAATTGAAAGACTGTGCATTCCATGACGCTCGAAACCCAGCGCCCGACCGTCGCCGAAATCGATCTCGGTGCGCTGCGCTCGAACTATCGCGCGCTGCGCGCACTCGCGGCGCACGGCGAGCTGATGGTCGTGGTGAAGGCCGACGCGTACGGGCACGGTGCGATTGCGGTTGCGCGCGCGCTGATCGATGAAGGATGCCGCCACTTCGGCGTCGCCACGCTGGACGAGGCGCGTGAGCTGCGCGACGCGGGCGTTCGTGCGCGCATCTATCTGCAAGCCGGCTTTTTCGCCGAGCAGGCGGGCGAGATCGTCGCGCTCGATCTGACGCCGTTCGTGTTCGACGTGGGCATGATCCCACTTCTCGATCGCGCGGCCGCCTCCGCGGGGCGCACCGATTTCCCGATTCACGTCAAGATCGACAGCGGCGCGACGCGGCTGGGCGTGATGCCCGTGGAAGTCGCGCATCTCATCGACGCCGTACGGAGCGCGTCCGCAGTGCGGCTGGAGGGCGTGTGCACCCTGCTCGCCAACGCCGGCGATCCGTCGAGTCCGATCACCGACATGCAACTGCGTGTCTTTCACGAAGCGGTCGCGACGCTCGCGGCGGCAGGGATGCGCCCTGCGATGATCCACGTCGCGAATTCAGCGGCGCTGGTGCTGCGCGAAGATTCGCACTTCAACCTGGCGCGGCCCGGGCTCGCCATTTACGGATTGCCGCCGGTCGCGGCCGTGCGCGAGCGCGTTGAGTTGCGCCCGGTGATGACTTTCAAAACGCGCGTGATGCAAATCAAGCGCGCGCCCGCCGGCTCCGGCATCGGCTACGGACACACTTTCGTCGCCCCGCGCGAGAGCTTGATCGGCGTGCTGCCCGTAGGCTACGCCGACGGCTACCGGCGCGGACTGCAGCACGGCGGCGAGGTGCTGGTACGCGGCCAGCGCGCGCCCGTGGTCGGCGCGGTGTCGATGGATCTGACGACGATCGATCTCACTGACGTTGCGAGCGCGGCGGTCGGCGACGAGGTCATCTTGTGGGGCGGCGCCGGCGAGGCGATGATTAGCGTCAACGACGTCGCGCGCATCGCGCAGACCATCTCGTACGAGATGCTGTGCACAGTCGGCAAGCGGGTGCCGCGCGTCAGCCGGGGTTGAATCGCGATGAACGAGGAACGGGTTGTGATCAGGCGTGCGCTGCTCGGAGTCTCGGACAAGAGCGGGCTGGCGGAATTTGCGCGCGCGCTCGAGCGGCACGGCGTCGAGATCATCTCGACCGGCGGCACGATGGCCGCGCTTGAGGCGGCGGGCGTGAAGGTCCGCTCGGTCGAAAGTTTCACGGGCTCGCCGGAGATGCTGGATGGGCGCGTGAAGACGCTGCACCCGAAGATCCACGGCGGGATCCTCGCGCGCCGCGGCGACGAGAGTCATCAGCGCCAGATGCTGCAGCATCGCATCGAGCCGATCGATTTGGTGGTCGTGAATTTCTATCCGTTCGAGAAAACTGTCGCCAAACCGAACGTCAGCCTTGACGACGCGATCGAGAATATCGACATCGGCGGCCCCACGCTGGTCCGCGCCGCGGCAAAAAATCATGACGACGTCACGGTGGTCGTCGATCCGTCCGACTACGCGGCCATTGTCGCGGAGCTTGATTCCAACCAGGGTGCAGTCACCGCGGCCACGCGATGGAATTTGGCGCGCCGCGCCTTCGCGCGCGTCACCGCTTACGATTGCGCGATCTCGAACTACCTGGGCGCGCGCGCCGGCGCAGACGAGTCGCCACTCGGCGAGACCTTCAGCCTCTCGCTCGAACGCGAGCAGGCGCTGCGCTACGGCGAGAATCCGCATCAGACCGGCGCGCTCTACGGGCGCTTCCTCAGAATCGCGCATCAGCTGCACGGCAAGGAGCTGTCGTTCAACAACGTCGTCGACATCAGCTCGGCGATGAACCTGATGCTCGAGTTTCAGGACGAGCGGCGCGCGGTCGTCGC
>DASQHV010000081.1:0-6629 GCA_035631915.1 Candidatus Acidiferrales bacterium
CGCCTATCTCGCCGATAACGATCCGGCCAAGGCGCGCGACTCGCTGGTGCAGTTCCTCGAAGAGGAACACGATCCGATGTTCAGCAGCCTGGCCTGGACCAACCTCGGCGTCGTCTACGAGAGCATGGGCGACTGGAGCAAGGCCGCGGGCGCGTATCGCAACGGTGCAACGGCGCCGGGACCCGAGCAGGTTCGCGCCGAGCTTGGGATGGCGCGGATGCTGGCGAAGGCGGGCGACAAGCAGGGAGCAGTCGCGGCGTATCGCGGGTTCCTGGCGGCACATCCGTATGCGCAGCAGCGGCAGGACGTCGTCGAGTCGCTGGCGTTGCTCGGCGCACCCGCCGAAGAAGGGCCGCCGCGAGCTGCCACCGCAGGCCGCTCGCTACCGGTGCTGACGCACTAAAACTTGCGAGCTCGCTCGCGTTAGTGCGACGCCGTCGCTGCCGCGGGCTTCTCCGCCATCTCCGACGCGATCACGAAATCGAGCACCTTCCCGTCAGGCAGTCCGACAACCGGAATTCCATTGACGAAGAACGTCGGCGTCGACGTGACCTTGATCGCATTGCCGTCGGCCTGGTCCTGCTTGACCTTGTCGGAGGCCGCCGGACTGTCCATGCACGCCTTTAGCGACGGCGCGTCGAGCCCCAGCTTCGCCGTCTGCTTGTCGATATGCTCCTGCACGTTTTTCGGGTTGATCGATCCCTGGTTGGTATAGAAGTAGCGCGCGAATTCCCAGAACGCGGACGGGTTCTGCAAGCGCGCGCACTCCGCCGCCTCCGCCGCCTTCACGGCCCACGGATGCACGTTCAGCGGGTAATTCTTGAAGATAACTTTGATCTGTCCCTTGTGCGTCGTGTTGACCATCGTCTCGAGCACGCTGAACGCATGCGCGCAGAACGGACACTCGAAATCCGCGAACTCCACGATCGTAATCGGCGCATCGGCGGGGCCGAGCGACGGATTGTCGTTCACGTGAACGCCGCTCATGTTCATTCGCCCCCACGGCTCCGCGCCAAGGTCGAGATACTGCCCGATAATCGCCTTGGTCGCGTCCTTGTCGTAGAACAGCGTGGTGCTGATGCTCTGTCCCTGCTCGTTGCTGACGACCAGCGGCCGCGCGAATACGCCCTTGATCGGCGTCTCGATCGGCGTGCCGAACTTGATCAAGTCGGGATTCGGAATCTTGAAATGCTTCTGGAGGAATGTCTTGAGCGCGGCGTCGCGCGCCGGGTCGGTCGCGACGGCGACGGCGCCCGGGACGGCCGCCGTATTCGCGGCGTTGGCGCGGCTGCTCAGCGCCATGCTCCCGGCGAGCGCGGTCAGAATCGAGAGAATCGCGATCAAACTTCGTCGAATCGGCTTCAAGTTGCGCATAAGTTTTCCAATGATACGGAGCGTCGCATCGATCCGCCAGCACCGATCGCACGCGGCGATACCGCTAGCGACGAAGCCGAAAGCAGGGCGCCTCGAATGCGCTACCTACCGCCCTACAAGCCACCGCGCGGCTCGATTCCCTCAGACCTCGACTCCCGGTGCGTCCATCCACTCTCGCAATTAGAGATTCGCATAAGAAGTATTATGTAAACTAGCCGAACCTAGAACCGCTGGGGTTGGTCGGCCACAGATTCGATCACCAACGCGCGCAGAGCCGCGCGTCGAGATTCTTCGACTCCGGCGGCCTTCGCTCAGAATGACACGAGCGTGAGATGCTCCGCACTATTGCCATGACGGCAGCGAGCGATGTTGAGCTTTAGCGCCGCTGAGACTTCGCGTCTTCACGCCCAAACTTCTAACAGGCCGCTGCGGCCGCATCCTAGGAGGTCGCCCTCACCCCAGGCGTGGACGCCGTTCCCTCTCCCGCAACCGAGCGGGCGAGGGCAATAAGGTACCCAAGAGACATAGAGGGTGCAGGGGCTGGCCCCTGCCGGGGGTGCGGGGCGCGGAGCCCGCATAGAATTCTTCCGTGCGGTGGTTCTAGCTAGTCGCGCACGGTGCGTACAGCGGCGCCGGTCTTCTTCGACGTCGCGTCATGCCTGCCCAGCGCGCGCAGACCGCGGCGCGCGACAAAGTTGCGCGGCTCGACCTTGAGCACTTGTTCGTAGTAACCGGTTGCCGCGGCCGCCCGATCGAGGCGCGCGGCGCATCGCGCCATCGCGAGCGTGATCTCGATTCCGTCTGCGCCGAACTCGCGCGCCCGCTTGAGCGTCGTCAGCGCGTCGGCAAACTTGTCCTGCTCCGCGAGCGACAACCCGAGACCCGCGAGCGCCTGCAGATTGGTCGGGTCCAGTTCGAGTGCGTCGCGATACATCGCTTGCGCACCGCGCCGCGCACCTTTGTCATGTAGCTCGCGAGCGGCGGCGGCCATGCGAGCGCCCTCCTCCGGCCATCCGCGGAGTTCGACCTCGACGGTTATCTCGTCGTGTGAGACTTCCGCCTTCTTGATGCGAATTTTCTTGCCCAGGTATTCCGCGAGCCGCTCCATCACCGCGTCCGCGTTGGTTTCCGCCGACTCGAGGAATGCCATCCCGACCGGATCGCCGATATGCTCCTCGCGACGAATCACGATCGCGCGCCGGCGGCGACTCGTCCGGGGCGGCGCCTGCCCGTCAGACGCGTTCATTTGGATCGAAGAGTTTGCGGTATTCGTCCAGCGCAAAGCGGTCGGTCATCCCCGCGATATAGTCGGCGACCGCGCGCGAGACCGGCTCGCCGTAGCGTTCCGCGCGCGCGAGCACGTGCTCGGGCATCTGGCGCGGCTCGGTCATGTAAGTTTCGAACAAGCGGGCGAGCACCCTCCCCGCTTTCTCAGTCATGCGGCTGACGCGGTAATGCCGATACAGGCGGTCGCGCATCACTTGCTTGATCTCATCGACCAGCGGACTCATCCGCGGGCTGAAGTACGCGAGCGCCCTGCCCGACCGCCGCACGTCCTCGACGTTGCGGATATTGGCGCGCTCAAGTTCCGCCGCGATATTGGTCATCAAGTCCGTGGACATCGCGTCGATCATTCTGATGACACTCTGATAGCGCAGCACGCGCAGTTCCGCGTCGGGGAACGACACGCGCGCGTGCGCCGCGGCTTCCCGGAACAAGGTCGAGCGATTCAGTTCCTCGACGGTGAGCATCTGCGCCTTCAACCCGTCGTCGACGTCGTGCGCGAGATACGCGATCTCGTCGGCCAGGTCTACAATCTGCGCTTCCAGGCACGGGTACGTCGCAGGGTCGAATTCCTTTGCGGCGGGCCGCTCGTGGAAGTTCGAATGCTTCACGATTCCCTCGCGCACCTCGAAGCTCAAGTTGAGCCCGCGAAAATTCGGATAGCGAATTTCGATCCAATCGACGGTGCGCAGGCTCTGCGCGTTGTGATCGAAGCCGCCGTACGGCGTCATCAACTCGTTCAGCACTTTCTCGCCTGCGTGCCCGAATGGCGTATGCCCCAGGTCGTGCGCGAGCGCCACTGCTTCGGCCAGCTCCTCGTTGAGTCCCAGAGCCCGCGCGACGGTGCGCGCGATCTGCGCGGCCTCGAGCGTGTGCGTCAGGCGCGTGCGATAGTAGTCGCCTTCGTGATTTACGAAGACCTGGGTCTTGTACTCGAGGCGGCGAAAGGCAGCTGAGTGAATTACGCGGTCGCGGTCGCGCTGGAAGACGGTGCGAATCGGATGCTCCGGTTCGGGGAAACGGCGCCCGCGGCTTGCCCGCGACGCCATCGCATAGGGCGCGAGCGTGCGCGCCTCGATTTCCTCCAGCTCCTGCCTCGTCCGCAGCATGGCAGCCACTTTCAGCGCCTTCGTCAAACAGTCGCGATGCTACCACGTCCGGCATCGCGCCCGAAGTACCTTGCCCCACAGCGTTCAACAGACTTGGGAAGGTTACCCCGCCGCCGCCTTCGGTTTATAATCGTTCGCAATAAGTTGCGGGGTGTGTGCGGTGGCGGGCTTTTCAAGATGCGGCAGCGACGACTCGAGACCAAGCAGAGTCGCGATCGCGATCGCACTCGCGATTGGATCGTCCGCGATGTTCACTGCATGCTCGACCTCGCGGAGCGTGGAGCCGGTCGTGCCATCGCCTGTTGCCTCCACGCCGCCTCCGTCGCAAGCGAAGCCCGCAGTGCTCGGGATGGCGTCGTGGTACGGACCGGGTTTTGAAGGGCGGCCAACCTCGAGCGGAAAAATCTACAATCAGGAAGAACTGACCGCTGCGTCCACCGTGTTCCCACTCGGTAGCCGCGTGATGGTCACAAATTTGAAGAACGGCCGGTCGGTCGAGGTCACCGTTACCGACCACGGGCCATTCAAGAAGGGTCGCAAGATCGACTTGTCGCACAAGGCTGCGCGCGTGATCGGGATGATCGGCGACGGTACCGCACCGGTGCGCATCGATCTCATCAGCAAACCGGACGGCTCGCGCGAGGTCGGCACGCCGCCGCGCTACTTCGTGCAGCTCGGTTCATTCTCACAACGGCAAAACGCCGATCGCCTGCGCGACAGCCTGGCTGCATCGTTCAGCGACGTTCACGTCGATCGTCTTGATGCGGGCAAGCTGAGTTACTACCGTGTCCGGATGGGCGCATTCGCCACCCGCGCGCAGGCCGAGACTCGCGCGACTGACACGGCGCATCTCGGACTTCCAATCGTTATCGTGAGTGAATGACTACCGGGCGCGATCGCATCGGCCTCGCGCGACGGCTCTGGTGGCCAATTGCGGGCGCCGCCCTGCTCTGCATTGCCGGATGCGCCTACAGCCTGGTCAGCGGCGGCCGGGTCAACACCCGGCAGTCGGCGAAGATCGAAGCCGGCATCCAGGACGTCCGCCAGCTGCGCTTCAAGCATCCGGTTCCGCTCAGCGTGAAGACTCCCGACGAAGCCGAAAAAATGCTCGAGGCCGACATGATGCGCGAGAACACCGACGAGGACCTTCGCCGTGACGCAGTCGTCGGCGCCCTGGTCGGGCTCTATCCGCCCAACATGGATCTGAAGGCCGAAGCGCTCAAGCTGATGAAGAGCCAGGTAGCCGGATTTTACGACCAGCACGAAAAGCAGATGGTGGTGGTCGCCGGCAATTTCAGTCTCGGATTCTGGAACAGTGCGACCCAGTTCATGATTCAGCGCGACATCGCCGGCGAAGTGGTGCTCGCGCACGAACTCACCCACGCCCTGCAGGATCAGAACTTCGATTTGGAGTCGAAAATGGACAAGGTCAAGGACGACGACGATCGCGCGCTCGCGCTGAAGTCGGTTGCCGAGGGCGACGCGACGCTGGCGGGATTCGCGTACTCCTACGGGCGGATGGATGACGCGGCGGCGAGTCTTCTGATCGCAAATCTCGGCGATCTGCCAAAAGCGCTCGCTGCCGAGGCGCCCAACACGCCCGAAGGTCTAACCGAACCGCTCTTGTTTCAGTACACCGCGGGTACAGCGTTCGTCGCCGAGGCTTATCGCCGCGGCGGATGGATGGCCGTCGACGCGCTCTACAGCAATCCGCCCCAGTCGAGCCACCAGATACTGCACCCGGGCCTCTACTTCGAGGGTGACACGCGGCCGGCGCGTATCACGCTGGCGGGCTATGAGAAGATCATGGCGGGCTGGAAAAAAGTCGACGACGAATCGTACGGCGAGTTGCTGCTGAAGGTTATTCTGGAACGCAACCTGGGCAAGCAATCCAACGAGGTCGCGCTGAGTTCGCGATGGGTGGCGGATCGGATGATCGTCATGCAGCAGAGCCGCGGCGTGAGTCTGGTCTGGATGATTGCGTTCGCCTCCGCGCACGACGCGAGCCACTTTGCCGTCGTCTATACGACTTTGCTCGACCGTCTGCTCGGCGACGCCACACCGCATCGAATCGACTACCGCTCGAACGCCGTGCTGATCCTGATCGGTCAAAGCTCGAACTACTTCGAAGCACTGGCGCCCGCGATTTGGAACGCCAGCGCCGTTGAAGCTGGTGGCGTGACCTCGCGGATCAAGCCTCCGGCGACGCGGGAGCAGTGACCGGTCTGGTGGCCGATCGTTTTCGCTAGCCGACGTCGCCCAGGCTGAAGCCCAGCGTCAGCATATTTCTCACCGCCTCGCGCGCGCCTTCGGACTCGGGGGCGCTCAGCGACGGATCGCGGCGGAGCCATTCCTCGGCCAGCAGACGGGCGCGCTCAATCGTCCGAGGGTCGCGAATCCAGCCAACGAATCGGAGCGGCAGCGCGCCCGCCTGTCGCGAGCCCAGGAGATCGCCAGGCCCGCGCATCTGCAAATCAGCTTCGGCCACGGCCGCGCCGCTCGTGCACTGGCGCATCACCTCGAGACGCTCTGCCGAAGCGCTGTCGGCATCGCGTGACGCCACCAGGTAGCATCGCGATGCCCGCGCACCCCGCCCTACTCTGCCGCGCAATTGATGCAATTGCGCCAATCCGTAACGCTCCGCGGCGTCAATCACGATCGCGGTCGCTTCGGGAACGTCGATTCCGACTTCGACTACGGTGGTGCTGACCAGGAGATCGATCTCGCCGTCGCGAAACGCGCGCATCACGCGATCTTTCTCGACGGCGCCGCTGCGGCCATGCGTCGCGCCAATCCTCGCACCACGCAGAACACCCTTCGCAAGCCGCGCCGCCGTCGCGGACACTGACTTGGCTTCGTCAT
>DASQHV010000082.1:0-2899 GCA_035631915.1 Candidatus Acidiferrales bacterium
TTTTTACGGCACGGTGAACTTCGACGAGGTGTTCGGCACGACCAATCATTACGGAACCGTGGACGTGTACGCGGGCCTGTACAACGCCGGGTATCGCGCACAGAACAAGCACTACGTCGAGACGCTCGAGAGCGACGCGGTGCGCGCCGCATTCCGCCAGATGCTCGAGGACTGGACCAACGAGGGTTTCGATCCGTTCGCGGCACCCGAGGAGACCGGCAGCGCGTTCGGGCCCAAGCGCGGCAGCAATCCGCGCGCGGTCGGGCGCCAGCGCGTCGTGGCGAAGCGGATGGTCGGGTTGCGCGGCGACAGCGGGCTCCGTAGCGACGACAACGGCTGTCCGGTGAATCGGCAGTTCGCGGACGTCGATCAGGGCGAGCCGGAAGTACACGCGGAACCCGGCTTCGAGGGCGAAGTTCACGCGTTCAATTTTTTCGCGTACCTGTCGCGCTCGGACGTGACGTGGAATCCGTCGGTGACGTCGGTGGTGAAGGACAGCCTGCTGTGCCCGACGACCGAGGAGTACGTGCTGCCGATCATTCACGGCAACGATCGGGTCGAGTGGTTCGTGCAACTGAGCGACGAGATTCATTGGGACGTCCAGGATCGCGAGAGCGGGGCGCCGCGCGCGCGGGCGATCATGAAGGCGGGCGACGTCGCGGCGATGCCGGCCGACATCCGGCACCAGGGATTTTCGCCCAAGCGCTCGATGCTGCTGGTGTGGGAGAACGCCGACGCGTCGTTGCCGGAGCTCTACGCGGCTGGCAAGCTGAAACCCAACCCGGTGGATTTCTGATCGGTCGAGGGTTCGCTCAGTTGAGATGACGTCCGCCGTCGACGCGGATGCATTCGCCGGTGACGAAGTCGGTCTCGACCAGGAACATCACCGCCTTTGCGATTTCAACGGCGCCGCCCCATTTTGCGAGCGGCGTCGCGGCGAGCACGCGGGCATTTTCCGCGGCGCTGATATCGGGCGGAGCAGCGATGGGCCCCGGCGCAATCGCGTTGACCAGAATTTCAGGCGCCAGGTTCAGCGCGAGCGATTGGGTCAGCGCGACGACCGCTGACTTCGAAACAAAGTACGGCGTGTAGTCCTTGTAGCGCGGGCGTCCGCTGACCGGAAGCCAGTCGGCGAAATTGACGACGCGGCCGCCGCCGCTCTTCTTTAGAGTCGGCGCAGCGTGAGTCGTGAACAGAAAAGCGCTGCGGGCGTTGGCGTCGAGCGCGTTTGCCCAGTCGGACGCGCTGGGCGACGGCGTCTTCACGTAGTTCGCCGCCATGTTGATCAGAATGTCGAGGCGGCCGAGCTCGCCCGCCGTTTCCGCGACGGCAGATTTGATCTGCGCTTCGTCGGTGACGTCGACGCGGATTGCGATGGCCTTGACGCCGGCAGCTCGCGCGGATTTGGCGGCGGCGTCCGCCGCGGCGCGCGATTCGCGGTAGGTCAGCGCCAACGAGCATCCGCGCGCGGCGAGCGCGCGTGCGACCTCCTGTCCGATGCGCGCGCCGCCGGTGATGAGCGCGACTTTTTTCTTGGGGTCCATGCTGCCTCTGATGACGACTACGACGACGCGCGGCGAATCGCTTCCAGTACGGGTGCGATGTAGTCGCGGAAGCGCACCGGATCCTCGCTCATCGGAAAATGCCCCAGCCCCGGCATCGTGCGATACGTCGCGCCCTTGATTCGGCGCGCCAACTCCGCGGACATCTCGGGCGTGCTGGCCCAATCGTACTCACCGGTCAGGAGATAGAGCGGCGTGCGAGTCGCGTCGATTTTTTCCGCGGTGTCGGTGAGATCGTGATCGATCGAGTAGTAATAGAGGTCGCCCTTGAAGACCGGCGGCGCGCCCTGGCTGTAGCACCACGCGGTCTCACGGCGAAAATTTTCGGGCGAGGTTGGCGACATGAGGCCGTACATCGCCGCGGCCTTGTACTCGTTGCTAATGCGCGGATGAAACCACTGATCGTCATAGCCGCCGGGCGTAAAGGTAGCAGCCTCGAGACCGACGATCGCGCGAAATTTTTCCGGATGATGCTGCGCGAGGTCGGTCGCCAGATGGCCGCCGATCGAACTGCCCATATAGACGGGGCGGTTGAGCGCGAGCTCGCGGCTGAGCGTGGTGACGAAGTCGAGCAGGAATTTTTTGGTGAGGCGATACTCGTGGCGCCACCACTCCTGGCCGGTCGGGGGCACGGATTTTCCGTGATACGGCAAGTCGTACGCGATCATCCTGAAGTCGCGCTGGAAGCCGGCGTCCTCGAGCAGGTGGCGCCATTGACGGCCGTCGGCGCCCGCGGTGTGCTGCAGCAGGAGCGGTATTCCGCGGCCGGTCTCTTCGAAGTAGACGCGATACTCGACGCCCTCGACCGTCGCGTACACGTAGCGCCCGACTGCGGTATCAAATTTCGGCATCGCGGGACCTCACTTCTGCGGCGCGGGGATGTTGCGCATGATTTCGACGAGCCGGCACGTGGCGCGGTAGTAGGGCCGGAAGCCGGGCAGGTCGCCGTCGAGGCGGAAGCCCTCGCGCGTCATCGCGGCCATCAGATCCTGGAAGAATGGTTTCGGAATCGGCCGCAGCATCTCGCGCCAGTCGTCGATGGGCGCGGAGATCGTAACGTCCGAGCCGACCTGCGAAGACGAATCGATTCGCGAGAACTCGGCGATGCGGCCGTCGCGAATCTGGACGAGGTAGGACTCGGCGCCGTGATCGCCGCTCGCGTCGAGCCGCAGGTTGGTGTTCCACAAGCGCGCGGCAATCTGAAACTCGCCGTCGTCATTTGCGGCGCGCGATGCCGCAGCGGTGTTGAACAGCGCCATGACCAGCTCCTTGCCGACGAATCCGCGCGAATCGCTACGCCGCGCGCGTCAGTTTGATCAGCTCCGATGCCGAAATCT
>DASQHV010000083.1:0-14657 GCA_035631915.1 Candidatus Acidiferrales bacterium
CGCGCTGGCGCGCGCAATCGCAGGCTGCTCGACGTCGGCTACGAGCGCCTCCAGCGAATGCGCCGCGCCAGGCTCGCCGAGCAATCCCGCGTGCAGCGTCTCGGCAAATTTCTGGTAGCCCATCGGCGCATGCCCGTACCACTTCGCGACGGTTGCAGCCGCCCACTCGGCTGGTTTGTTCGCGTGGCAATGGTTGCACGCGTTCGGCGTGCCGAGCTTTACCGACAAGTCGGGACGCGGGATTCGGATGCTATGATCGCGGCGCTCATCGACGACCATGTAGGTCCGCGCCGGCATGTGACACTCGACGCATCGCGCTCCCGCCGACGACTTGGGATGAAAGTGATGCGCGCCTGAGTCGTACTTCTGTGGCGAGTGGCATTGCGCGCAGAGCGCGTTCCCGTCGGCACGCAGCTTGAGACTGTGCGGCTCGTGACAGTCGCTGCACGTGACGCCCGCGTGGAACATCTTGCTCTGGATGAACGAGCCGTATTCGTACACCTCGTCTTTTATCTGCCCGTCGGGGTAGTAGAGGTTGTCGTCCAGCAGCGACACCCGGTAGTCGTCGCCCACGGGCTGGCCGTGTACGTAGTCTTCGTGAATCTCGGCGCGCCGCGAGTGGCATCGCGCACACATCTGGAGTTCGCGCTCCGACGTACGCGGCAAGCTGCGCGACGCGTTCCCGGTCCCTGGGTTGATCGGCCACGCGACGCCCTTGCGCTCGTCGAGCGCGATCTGCAGTCCCTTATTCGCGTCGAACTGCCTCCAATCGCCCCGCTTGTTCGCCCATTCCACATGATTCGATCCCGGCCCGTGGCAAGCCTCGCACGCAACGTCGATCTCGGCGTACGAAGTCGCAAACGTCCGAGTCGCCGGGTCGTAGTTCTTGCGCACATTCGTCGAATGGCAATCCGCGCACATGAAGTTCCAGGTCTGATCGATGCCGGTCCAATGAATTGTGTCGTGCGAGGTCACGGCGCGACCAGGATAGAGATGAAACCAGCGCTCGCCGCCGCGCTCGCGCGGACGACTGTCCCATGCGATTCCAAATGCCTGCAGCCGTCCACCGGGTAGCTCGATCAGGTATTGTTGGAGCGGAGAGACGCCGAAGGTGAACTTGATTTCGTAGTCGTGAAGCGCACCGTCGGGACCGTCGGTGTTAACCATGAACTTTGCGCCGCGGCGAAAGAACCGCGACTTGACGCCGCCATATGCAACGCTCGCATCCTTGAAGTCGCCCAGAACAGTAGCGTCAGTCGCGGGTTGCATCGCGAGCTGATGATGCGAACCCATCCAGAGTTTGAGTTCTGATTGGTGGCATCCACCGCAGGTGTTCGTACCGGCGAAGCGCGCCAGCCGCGCTGCAGGAAGCTCAGCGCCCGGACTCGTCCGCACGCTCAACCCGAGCGCAAGGATCGCGACCCCGGCCGGCAAGATGGCGATTGATAGCGAGCGAGTCACGCTTCAACGCTTTTTCAGCGCTTCGAGTTCGTCGAGCGTGCGCGGCCAGTCCTCGTGCATCAGGCGCGAGAGCGCGCGGTCGGCCAGCAGGCGTCCGCCGGTCTGGCATGGCGCGCAGTAGTTGGTCTCGTTGCTGGCGTAGCGGATGCGCTGGACCTTGGCGCCGCATCGCGGGCATGGCAGTCCGTAGCGTCCATGCACCGCCATCTCGGGACGAAACGCGGTGACCTTCTCGGGGAATTCGCCGCCGGCTTCGGTGCGCAGGCGATCGGTCCATTCGACCATCGTGGCGCGCGTGGCGTCGAAGAGCCTCGCGATATCTTGCGCACTCAACTTCTGCGTCATCGCGATCGGCGAGAGACCCGCGCGATGCAGAATCTCGTCGGAATACGCGTTGCCGATACCGCTGAAGACGTGCGGGTCCGTGAGCGAGCGCTTGAGCGTGTGATTTTCGGCGCGCAGCGCGGCGCTGAAGTCCTCCAGCGAAACCTCCAGCGGCTCGATCCCGCCGGCGCTTAGCGACCGCAGTCCCGCTTCACCCGCCACCACGTGCAGCGCGGCACGGCGTTGCGTGCCGGCCTCCGTCAGCCACAGCCATCCGTTGGCGAACTCGAACGCGGCGAGCAGGTTGCGGCCGCCCATCTTGGGCTTCGCCGTGTTCCAATGCAGGCGTCCGGCGATCATAAGATGGATCACCAGCCACAAATCGCCATCGAGGCCGATTGCGATCTTCTTGCCGAGCCGCCTGACCTCGCGCACCGTGGCGCCGTGCGTCGCGCTGAGTGGCGGGTCGGTCGAGCGGAGCAGAAACGGCGATCGCACGACTGCGCGAATCAGCCGTTGACCGATCACGCGCGCGCGAATCGCTTCTACATACAATGTTACGTCGGGCAGTTCAGGCATCGCAGTTCCGGCGCGGCGAATCGCCACGATGCGAGCCGCCGTGTTAGATTTACCCGGAATCCGCGCAAAAGAGGATGCGCCCATGAAGTACTTTCTCGCCAAGACCGAGCCGAGCACCTACTCGATCGACGATCTGAAGCGCGAGCACACCACTGCCTGGGAAGGCGTCAGCAACCCGCAAGCCGTGCGCGCGATTCGCGAGATGCGTCCCGGCGACCGCGTGTTCATCTACCACAGCGGCGGCGCCTCGAGCGTGGTCGGGCTGGCCACAGTGAGATCGGAGCCGCGCGACGATCCGAAGAATCCACGGTCAGCGGTGGTCGATGTGGAATTTGCCGCGACGCTAGAGCCTCCGGTCACGCTCGGGGAAATCAAGCAATCGAAACTGTTCGATGACTGGGCGCTGGTCCGGCAGGGCCGCCTCTCAACGATGTCAGCGCCGGAAAAATTCGTCGAGTGGATGCGCAAGCGCTATCCGAACGCGAAGATATGACGACGCCGGGGCATCGCAGTGATGCGACACTCCCGGCACCGTGCTGCGGATCAAACTGTCGTTTACGGCGCAGCGCGAACCATCGAGTCGGTGGTGAAGAAGTTGCGATCGACGCCGCCCATGTTGATGTACCAGCATTCCCGCTCCGGCGTATTCTGCCCGGGCAGGTAGCACATCGTGGTCATACCTGATTGCACGTCGGTGGCTGCTGCGCCCACGACGAACTCGCGCTTGAACGGATAGATCGCGACGCGGGCGTCGGGCACCGGGCGATCGCGATAGGTGAGCCAGTAGATGTGGTTCTGCCAGAGCTCGCCGTTGGCGTCGTACTCATCCACGTAGGGCTCGAACCACATCTCGCCGTCGATATACAGGATCGACCTCGAGTGCAGCGCCTGCGTGTTGACGGACTTCCATCGCGGCGTGGCTTCGACGATGTATAGCTGGCGCATCTCCCAGTTCTCGGGGCATGCGCTGGCGCCGCCGTCGGTCGGACAGGTCACCTCCGGCGAATGCTTGGCATGCACCGACGCGAGCATCGAGCGCTGGCCGAGCAGCTTGTAGTTGTATTCCTCGATCTTGGCGTTGAAGCCTGAGTAGTGATCCGGATCGAACGCGGTGGGATTGCCGCCGCTGGCAACCGCATCGCTCATCAGGCCCTCGCCCAGCCGCCGCAGACGGCGGGTGCCCGCGCTCCACTCCCAGATGTCGTCGCCGCGAGTCGGTGCCGCGTAGCGATAGCGCACGAAGCCGCCGCCGCGGAGATTTTCCGGCGCCAGGATCGGATACAGCGCGAACATCCAGTAGCGGCCGGTCTTCTTGAAGTCGGGATCGACGGGCATCGGATCGACTTCGGTGCGCCCGACTTCGTCGTAACCCGCGTAGTGACCGATCTGGTAGTAGTCAATCACGCGGTACGGATGGTTGAGGCCGGTGTAAACGTCGTTGCAATCGTAAAAGCGCAGGTCATAGTCGTCGGACGTGATCGGCCGAAACGCGTTGTTCCACATTATCTTGGTCGCGACCTGCGGATCGTTGGGATCGATAAACGGGAACGGTTGGCCGGCGACGTAGTCAAGGACCGAACGGCCGTCGGGCGAGAGCCTGACCTGCTCGCCGTATTTCTCGGTCGCGTCGCGGAACGGCGGCGGCCACTCGACGATCGAGGTCGGAACGACGTTCATCGTCATGCCGCGGCTCACCTTGTAGTACACTCCGGGCGAGACAAGGTCCTTCACCTTGTACGCGTTGGCCGCGGTGATAACCTCGCCCGGTTTGACGCTACCGGCCGAAGTCTCAGCCGCGCCGGCGCGCGGCAACGCGATCGCCATCAGCATTGCAAGTGCGGCCAGGGCCGCGACCACAGCGGGTCCCTCACGATTGCATACACGACTACGCTGGAGCATGTTCTGCCTCCTCTCGATGTTGAATTTCACTTCGAGCAGCGGAGTCCGAGCGGGTCGCGGCTTCTCGCCCCTCACAGACGAGAAAGATCGGCAGAGCGCGAGTCGTCGCGGTCTCTGCGCGGGCGTCCAGATCTTGTGACGAAGCACGCAAACGGATTGTTCAAAGCGAGGCTTGCGCGCAAGTTGAGAAATTCTAATGGAAGCCGGTTGGTCTCAGGATGACCGCTTCGGGAGCGGGCGCGCGCGATCAATCCACCGACGAGAGCGGTGCGGCAATCGACTCGAGACTCTGCCGCTCGGCGGGTACTCCGAGAACGGCCTCGACCACCGCGGCTGTCAGCATCAGCGCGACTGCGATCATGTAGCCGCCGAACAGCGCCTCGCGTGAGCCGGAGTCGATCAGCCGTCCGAAATACCATGGCGCAACAATGCCGCCGACCGCGGTGCCGGCCGAATAGAACACCGCGATCGCGAGCGCGCGAATCTCGAGCGGGAATATTTCACTGACCGTGAGATAAGCCGAACTCGCGGCCGGCGACGCGAAGAAAAACAGCAGCGTCCACAAACTCGCCTGCGTGAAGCTGTTCAGCATCCCGTGAAGGAATAGCCATCCCGTCAGCGCGAGCACCACGGCCGAGGCCGCGTAGGTGCCGGCAATCATCTGGCGGCGGCCGATGGTATCGAAGTATCTGCCGAGCAGCAGCGGGCCCAAAAAATTGGTAACCGCGAACGGCAGCAGGTAGAAGCCGGTCGCGTCGGCCCGGACCGCATAGTACCTGGTCAGCACCAGCGCGTAGGTGAAGAAGATCGCGTTGTAAACGAACGCCTGCGCCGCCATCAGCACGAAGCCGACGATCGAGCGGGTCAGGTAGCGCCGAAAGATCGCTTCGAAGATCACGTCCAGGCCGTAGCGCTCGCGATGGCGGATGCGCAGTGCGAATTCACTCGGTGGAGCACCCGGTATCGCGCCGCCGGCGGCCGCATATCGCTCGATCTCGCGCACCACCTGCTCCGCCTCCTCGACACGCCCATGCGTCAGCAGCCAGCGCGGGCTCTCCGGCACGAATCTCCTGAGATAGAGGATCGCGACGCCGACAATCGGACCCATCGCGAAGCCGACCCGCCATCCGACGTTGATCGGCAGAATCGCGGGATTGAGCGTGACCACCGTCGAGATCGAGCCGAGCGCCGCGCCAACCCAGAAGCTGCCGTTGATTGCGAGATCGATCCTGCCGCGGTACTCGGCCGGGATTAGTTCGTCGATCGCCGAGTTGACTGCCGAGTACTCCCCGCCGATTCCCGCGCCGGTAATGAAACGAAAAATCGCGAAGCTCCACAGGTTCCACGCGCACGCGGTCAGCCCGACGCCGGTTAGGTAAAGGGCCAGCGTGATGAAAAAGAACGTGCGGCGTCCGAAACGATCCGTCAGATGCCCGAACACGAGCGCGCCAATCACCGCGCCGGTCAGATAGCAGGAACTTAGAAATCCGATTTGCGTGGCGCTGAAGTTGAGCGCCTGCGGATGCTGCAAGACCGCCGCGACCGCGCCCATCAGCGTGACTTCCAGGCCGTCGAGAATCCACGTGATGCCGAGTGCGACCACCAGCAGCCAGTGGAAGCGGCACCACGGCACCCGATCGAGCCGCGCCGGGATCATCGTGACGATCTCTTCGCCGGTATTTCGCGCGGGCGTACTCATCGTTTGCCAGTGACGAAGTTGCTTCGAACTGGGTGTTGAGCTCTCGACGGAGGGTTACGAGCCGATCTCCCGAGTGCGCCGAGCGCCGGTGGCCGCCGCCGCGAGAGACTTGAGCTCGCGGGCGACTGCTCGCGGATCCGCGACGCGATAGCGCGCGAGGCTCGCGCGCTCCGGGCCGACGAGGATGCCGAGGTCTTCTGCTCCGAGCGCCGCGAAGGCGTCTTCGTCCGTAGTGTCGTCGCCGAAATATACCGCGACGAAGTTGCGCGGGAGTCGCGTCCTCAGGCTCGCGATCGCGTGACCCTTGCCGGCCGCTAGCGGCATCGCCTCGACCAGCATCTTGAGTTGAAGCACTTTCAGATCCGGCGTCTCGCGCGCGACGAACTCCGAGAACTGCGCGCACAACGCGCGCGACTCGTCGGGATCCGCTTCGCGGAAGTGCAATCCGATCGCGACCGCCTTGTCTTCGATTCGAAAGCCGCGCCCGCGCGGCACGATGCGCTCGAGCCATTCGCGGACTCTCGCGACCGCCGGTGCGCACGCGACCGCCGCGGCGGTGAATTCCGTCTTGCCCGCTCGATCGCTGAGTTCCATTCCGTGAACACCCGAATACGTTGCCTCCGACTTGAGCCCGAGCAGCGTCTTTACCTCATCGATTCGCCGGCCGGTGACGATCGCGATCGCGATCTTTTCTCCGGAATCGTTCAGCCGATCGATCGTATCGCGAACGCCGGCGACGGGCGTCGCGCGCGAGGGGTCGGTCACGATCTCCGCCAGCGTGCCGTCGTAATCGAGAAACAGACCCAGGCCACGCTTCGCGGCAAGCTCGGAGAGGAGTCCCTCCGGGAGCGGCGCCGGGTGCTTAGTTCGGCGACAGGGTTGCATCGCGCCTGATGTTGGATGCCTTGAACAAAGCCGCGAGATATTTCTCAGACCAGGCGTCCAGGTTGTTGTGCTCGACGTTTTGGCGCAACTCGGCCAGCCGTGCGCGTCGCTCCTCGACCGGCATCTCCATCGCCGTCTTGAGCGCGGTCGCGATCAGATCGATGTCGTACGGATTGACGCTCAGCGCCGACTTCAGTTCCTGCGCCGCGCCGGCGAACTCGCTCAGGATCAGCACGCCCGCGTCGCCCAGGTGCGAGGCCACGTACTCCTTGGCCACCAGGTTCATCCCGTCGCGTAGCGGAGTAACCAGCGCGATGTCCGCGGCCTGGTAATATGCGACCAGCTCTTCGGTCGGAAACTGCGTGTAGAGATAGCGAATCGGCACCCATCCGCCGGACGAGAATCTGCCGACCACGCGCCCGACCAGCTCGTCGATATATTTCTTCAGCGCGACGTACTCCGCGACCCGGCTGCGCGACGGCACCGCGATCAGGATCATCGTGATCCGCCGGCGGTAGCGCGGATTGAGTTCCAGGAACCGCTCGAAGCCGAGCAGGCGCTCCGCGATTCCCTTGGTGTAGTCGAGGCGGTCCACGCCCAGCACTACCATCGGCGTGCCGATCGCTTTGCGGATTCTGCGCGCCCGCGCACGTACCGGCGCACTCGCGGAAAGTTCGCGAAAGCGATCGGCCGCTATTCCAAGTGGAAACGCGCCCACTCTAGTGGTGCGGGAATCGTGAAATACATCGCCGGTTTCGCGGTTGACCTCGCAACCCAGGATTCGCTCGCAGCCGTCAAGAAAATGTTTCACGTAGGCCGGCGTATGAAACCCGATCAGGTCGCTGCCGAGCATCCCGGTCAGCAGTTCCGATCGCCACGGGAAAATTCGAAACATCTGCTCGGGCGGCCACGGCACATGCCAGAACAGCCCGATCGGAAGCGCGCGATTGCGCTCGCGGAGCAGCGCCGGCACCAGCGCGAGATGAAAGTCCTGCACCCAGACCGCGTCGCACTCCGACACCTCGGCCTCGGCGGCCTTGGCGAAGATCCGATTGACGACCCGGTAAGAATTCCACTGTTCGGTATCGAAGCGGCAATTCAGGGTCATGAAGTGCATCAGCGGCCACAGCGCGCGATTGCACATGCCGTAGTAGTAGCTCGAGATGTCGCGTTCGCTGATTCGCGGGAAGACCATCGAGAAGCGCGACTCGGCGCCCGCCATCGTGAGCCGCCCCGGATTCGCGCGCGCTCCCGACCACGCGATCCAGACTCCGCCGTGGCGCTCGAGCAATCGCATGAACGTCGATCCCACACCGCCGACCGTCGTCTCGATTCGCTGCTGACCCTTCTCATGAATCACGCGAACCGGCGCGCGATTCGACATGACGAGCAGCCGGGGATCTTCGGTGGAACGTCGCGGGGCAAATCGCTCGCTAGCGATCGGTTCGAAGCTTGCCTGTGTAGTATTCATCGGACATCCTCAAAGTGGGCGGGCACCGCAGGCAATCACTTGCCATGCGATGGTTGAGCGGACGCCGGGAGTGGCCGAATATTTGCAGTTTACCCCGCGTCCCTTATTAAGGCCAACCCACCACCTTGAGGATTCGGATGAGCCGTCATGGCCGAAACCGCTGCAGAACCCTTCGAATTTGAATCGCGTCTCAACCTGACGCTGCTAACCGGGCTCAGGGCGCGCGACCTGCCGCAGCTGCTGGAGCATCTTCGCACTGCGCACAGCGCCGTGATTTATTTTCACACTCATCACTTCCTGGTTCAGCATCAGTTTCTTTCGCCCGAGCCGCCCAACGATTTTGCCTACTGGGTGTCGAACGTGCTGCTTGAGGAGCGGCTGGGCGAGGAACTCGCCGCGATCGACATGCTGCGGTTCCACAGGATCCGCGATCTGCGCGCCGAGTTGACCCGGGTGATCGAGCAGTACCTAGAGCACAACGCCGAGGTTCGCGTCGCGCCGCCCGGGATGGAGTTCCACTTCAAGCGCTCGGTGTCGTTTGTGTTGAAGACCGGATTCGTTGCGCACAACCTGCGCGAGTTCCGCGACGCGCTGGAGCGCATTTCGCTGAGCGCGATTTCGTTCCACATGTTCGACGCGCGGCTACGCCTGGAGCGCGGCGACAACGACTTCTCGAGCTGGATTGAGAAATCGCTCGGCAACCAACAACTGGCCGGCGCGCTGCGCGTGCTCGATCCCTACACCCACACCGAAGACGGACTCCGGCGCGCGATGATCGCGCTGGTCGACAAGGCGCTCGGGAGTTAGCGATGGCCGCGGTACTGGAAGACTACGTTCCAATCGTCGGCGAGGGCGTGGTGTCGGAGCTGCGCCTGCTCGGCGAGCGGCTGGCCGGCAAGCGGGTGCTGAACGTCAATTCGACCAAGGTCGGCGGCGGAGTCGCGGAGATTCTGTCGCGCCTGGTGCCGCTGCTGAGCGAGCTCGGGATCGACGCGCGATGGGAGGTGCTGCACGGCACCGAGGACTTTTTCGTCCTGACCAAGAACCTGCACAACGCGCTGCACGGCGCTCCGGTCACCTTCGGCGCGGCAGATCGCCAGGTCTATAACGAAGTCATCGAGATGAATCTTGCGTCGATGGATCTCGACGCCGATTTCAAGTTCATCCACGATCCGCAGCCCGCCGGACTGGTCAAATCGCGCGCCGAGCGCGGCGGACACTGGATGTGGCGCTGCCATATCGACGTCTCGGCGCCGGCGCCCGGGGCGTGGGAGTTCATCGCGCCGATGGTCGCGCACTACGATCTGTCGGTGTTCTCCGCGCCGCAGTTCGCGCGGACCATGGAGATACCGCAGGTGCTGATCGCGCCGTCAATCGATCCGCTCTCGGACAAGAACCGCGAACTCTCGCGCACCGAAATCGAAAGCGTTCTCACCCGCTTTGGAATTCACAGCGACAAGCCGATAGTTTCGCAGATCTCACGCTTCGACCGGCTGAAGGATCCCGTCGGCGTGATCAAGGCGTGGAAGATGGTAAAGAGCCGCTACGATTGTCAGCTCGTGCTCGCCGGCGGCGGCGCGACTGACGACCCCGAAGGCGCGGCGGTGCTGAAGGAAGTGCGCGAGCAGGCCGGCGACGATCCCGACGTCTTCATCCTCGACCTGCCGCCGACCTCCAACGTCGAGATTAACGCGTTGCAGCGCGCTTCGACGGTGGTGGTGCAGAAGTCGCTCAAGGAGGGCTTCGGCCTGACCGTGTCGGAGGCGCTGTGGAAGGGCCGGCCGGTCATCGCGAGCGCGGTCGGTGGAATTCCGCTCCAGGTCAGCCACAAGTACTCCGGGATCCTGACCCACACCATCGAGGGCACCGCCTTCTGGATCAAGCAGTTGCTGAGCGCGCCCGACTTCGCTCAAAAGCTCGGCGCGAACGGACATCATCATGTGCGCGAGAATTTTCTGCTGACCCGCCACATGCGCGACTACATGCTGACGTTCCTCTTCGTCGCCGACGGCAAGTCGGACATAATCCGCCTCTGACCCAACAAAAAGTCACGCACCCGCGAGTCGTCACGGTTAGATTTGCACTCGCAGGTGCGCGAACGATCACGCTGAGAACAAATTACCGCATCACGCGCGCAACATTTTTGCTTGTGATCCGCTCAAGGCCCGTGTGAGCCTTGGTCCGCATGATTTCGGATACGCCGGAAGCATGCGCGACCATTCAAAATTCGGGAGGGATGCGATCATGAAGCCAGGCGCATTGTTAACTGCGAGTCTGCTCTGCGCGATCGTTGGCTTGTCCTATGCGACGACCACGGCCCGCGCCGACGGCGATCTAAACAACGTCAAGCACATCATCGTCGTGATGCAGGAAAACCATTCGTTCGACAACTACTTCGGCGCGCTGCCCTACGTTCCCGGCGGCGCGTACCATGCCGCAAACCCGCCGGGTAACCCGGGATCCTGTCCCGCCAACGACCATCAATGCGTGGAGGGCCTGCGATGTCATCACGACGGCCCGACGGGTCCGCTGGTTTGCATCAACAAGAACCGCGACGATGAAGGCGGGTTTGTCAAATCGTTTCACGAGAAAACTTTCTGCAACGGACCGGACCTCGATCACGGCTGGGTCGGCGTTCACTTCGAAGGCAATCTCAACCATCCCAACGACACGCTGCTCTCGATGCCCAACGACGGGTTCGTTTTTCAAAACGACCTCACCGAGCAAATCGACATGGCCGGCGCGCCCGACCCCGACGACACGATGGGCTACTACGATCAGAACGATTTGCCCTTCTACTACGACCTCGCGCAGTCCTTCGCGATCGACGATCACTACTTCTGTTCGGTGCTGGGGCAGACGTTTCCCAACCGGTCCTACCTGCTCGCCGCGACCTCCTTCGGCCACCTGACGACCTCCGAAATCGTGGTCTTCCCGTTCACCGGCACCAATCCCTACAAGCCAATCACCGGGACATTGTTCGATCTGCTCGACGCCGATCACGTGGTTTGGCGCGACTACTTTTCCGATTTTCCTGAGAGCCTGATCTTCCGCACCATCGCCAGCGCGTTCGGTCACGGAAACGCGCAACCGCTGTCGCAGTTCTTCACCGACGTCGCCGCGGGGACACTGCCGCCGGTGTCGTTCGTTGAGGCGGCGTACGGCGTCGGCGCCCTGCCCGAGAACGACGAGCATCCGCCGACCGACATCAAGCTGGGCCAAGTGTACGTCTCCCAGGTGGTCAACGCGTTGCGCAACAGCCAGAGCTGGAAAGACACGGTGCTGTTCTTCACCTACGACGAGCATGGCGGCTACTACGATCACATGGCGACGCCGGCAGCGGCGCAGGGCGGTGAAAGAACGCCCGACGGAATCGGGCCGGGACAGTGTGCGGACTTGTCGGCGCCTCCGGGTAGCGAAATGCTTGGCGGCGGGATGAATTGCGCGATCAGTCAGGCGCTCGCCACGCAGCTCTGCGCCGCGGCGAACCCGACCGATCCCTTCCCGTTTGACTGCGCCAGCTTCGATCAACTGGGGATTCGCGTGCCCTTCATCGCCGTGTCGCCATTCTCGAAGCCGCACTACGTGTCGCATACGCCGGGCGATCACGCTTCTCTGGTCGCTTTCATCGAGAAGCGGTTCCTGAGTTCCGCGCACCTGACGCTGCGCGACGCGAACGCATCGACGCTGGAAGACTTGTTCGACTTCGATAACTCGCCGTCGTTGAACACGGCTGTGTCCCAGGCGCCGCCGGCGTCGCCCGCGACCGATTGTCCCTAGGACGCGCGAATCGCGCGCGATGCACATAGGGCCGGCGGAGTGTACGCCGGCCCTTTCTTTTCGCGGCCGACGACATAGCCCGATTAGAAGACCCAATGGGTCGATCAATCGAAAGAATATCAACCAACCATTTCTTCCCCGAATGAAATCTCGAATTTACTATTGTGTTGTGCGCGGACTGGTTAATTCGAAATCGACAATTGTTGAATATCACTCGGCAGCGCTCGTCTAATATGAAAATTCATGTAGACCTTCGCTGGGTGGTGGAAAATGAATCGGCCGGCCGGTTCTCTTTTAGTTATGGGACTGCTGCTGGCCTTTTTGGCTACTGTCGTCACCGCTTCGGATCAATCAAACGCAAAAACCGCGAAATCGACTCTGACCGTAAGTCCGAAGTCGCTCTCGTTCAAAAATGGAGTGCCTGAGCTCTCGTTCTCCGTGAGCGCGAAAGGTGGAGCGATTCAGGGCAGCGTGTCTGCTCCCGCCGCGCCGTTTTCGTTGACCGCCGGCGCCGGCGCTTTTTCATTAACTGCCGGGCAGCAGCGCACCGTCACGGTGCACTTTTCGCCGCCCGCCAAGGGCACGTACAAGTCCAGCGTCGCCGTCACCAGCAACGCGAACAAAAATCCAAATCAATCCGTGAAGTTGGTCGGCAAGGGCGCTCCGTCGCCAACCCCCACCGTCACGCCGACCCCGACTGCGACGCCGACGCGCACCCCCGGGCCAACGCCCACGCCCACGATGACTCCGACGCCGACCGCGACTCCGACCACGGTGGCCGGCAACTGGCGCGTGATCGCGTGGAACGACCTCGGCATGCACTGCATGGATTCCGACTACAGCGTCTTCTCGATCCTGCCGCCGTTCAACGTGCTGCATGCGCAGGTGATCGACGGGTCCGGACACCTGGTGAAGGATTCCTCGACCTGTCAGCTGACCTACGAGAGCGTCGCCGACCCGAACGGATCGATCAACACAACCTCGGCCGGCAAGACCAACTTCTGGGACTTCACGCCCGCCTTTTTCGGCGTGTCGATACCGGTCGACATGGGCGTGGTCGGATTCGACATGCCGGGCAAGGCTAACGTTCCGCAGGCGATGAACTTTACCGTGGCGCGCGCAACGTTCGAGGCGCTCGGCATCCCGATCACGCCCTTCGACGATGCCTCGGTGCATGATTTCTATCCGCTCATGAGAGTCGTGGCGCACGCGAACGGAAATCCCACCGCCAGCACCGCCAACGTGCTGCCGGTTTCCGACGAGATGGATTGCCGCGCCTGTCACGGCTCCAACACGTCGGCGGCCGCGATGCCGAGCACCGGCTGGGTCAACAATCCGAATCCCGAGAAAGACTACCGGCTCAACATCCTGCTCTTTCATGACGAGCACGTGACCGATGCGGCCGCGTACCAGGATGCGCTCAACAAGGCCGGCTATCCGAACGGGCTCTATCCTTCCGCGCTCGCTGGCGTGCCGGTGCTATGCGCGAATTGCCATCTCTCGAACGCGCTCGCGCCCTACGGAATCATCGGGCTTGCGGGGGTCAAGCCGTTGACTACCTCAGTTCACAGTCTGCACTCGAGTGTGATTGATCCCGCGACCGGCCTGACCCTCGACGACACCGCGAATCGATCGGCTTGCTACCGATGCCATCCCGGTTCGACGACCAAATGCCTGCGCGGTGCGATGGGCGCGGCGGTCGACGCCCAAGGCAACATGCTGATGCAATGCCAGAGTTGTCACGGCCTGATGAGCGCGGTGGGCAACGCCGCGCGTCCCGGATGGCTCGACGAGCCGGCGTGCCAGAACTGTCACACGGGCGACGCCGTCACCAACAACGGCCAAATCCGCTACACCGACGTGATCGATCCCGCGACGAGCCAGCGGCGCGTCGCCAAGAGCAATCTGTTCGCGACCAACGCGGACGTGCCGATCAAGGGCTCCAACCTCTACCGCTTTTCACTCGGCCACGGCGGATTGCAATGCGAGGCATGCCACGGCGCGACGCACGCCGAATATCCGAGCCTCGAGCCCAACGACAATCTGCAAAGTATCGCGATGCAGGGTCACGTCGGGATGCTCAGCGATTGCCAGGGCTGTCACGTCACTTCGCCCGGCCTCACCGGCGGGCCGCACGGCCTTCACGTCATCGGCCAGCAGTGGGTCGGCGCTCACCCGGACTACGTCGATCAGAACGGCAACGCGTCGTGCCAGCCCTGTCACGGCACGGACTTTCGCGGCACGGTGCTATCGCGCGCGCAGGGCGATCGATCGTTCAACGCGGGAGACAGGGGCTCGGTCTCCTTCAAGCGCGGCGATCTGATCGGATGCTACTCGTGCCATAACGGGCCGAATCCCGGCTGAGCAGGCCGGGCTATAGGCGAACTTCAGGTTGCGTGCTCGCCCGCGATCAGCCTCTCGATCGCGCGCCGGGCGTGAATCCGCGCCGCATCGCCATGGATCTCGACCAGCGGCCCATCAGGAATTTCGGTTAGGCGCTGTTGCTGAGCTTCGAGGACCGCCTTGTCCTGGTCGAAGGTCCGCGCGATTTCGTCGAAT
>DASQHV010000084.1:0-6422 GCA_035631915.1 Candidatus Acidiferrales bacterium
GCGATTCGCTGCGTGCCGTACGCCGTGATCATCAGGACCGCGCATGCGGGGTCGAGCTCGCGCACCTGCTTCAGGAGCTCGAGTCCGCTGATCCCCTTCATGCTGAGGTCGGTGATGATGACGTGGAACAGCCCGGCCTTGACCTTCTCGAGCGCTTCCTCGCCCGACTCTGCGGTCTCGACCTCGTAGCCTTCCTTGGTGAACAGGCCCTTGAGCGCGATGACGATTCCGCGCTCGTCATCAACTACCAGCAGTCGCCCTTTCAATTGCGTGCCCTCAAGTTTTCCGGCGTTGCTGCCGGTGCGGCGCCCGCCGCGTTGATTGCCGCCGGCGTTTCGACGTCGACATGACCGTTGTCGCTTTGCGGCGCCGAGTCATCCGCTTCCTCGCCTTCGATCGGCGCGGTCTCACGCGCCGCGTCGCTCAGCGGGATTCCCAAAATGAATTCGGTGCCTGTGCCGACCTTGCTGTTGACCTGGATCTGTCCGCGATGTGCGTCGATGACCTTCTTCGCGACGCCGAGGCCCAGCCCGGTGCCGTTTTGCTTCGAGGTGTAGAACGGGTTGAAGATTTTCGCGAGCTTGTCGTCGGCGATTCCGCAGCCGTTGTCGCGAATCCTCACCACCGCCAGTCCGCCGCCGTTGTTCTGAATCGAGAATTCGAGACGCCGCTCGCCGGTCGTCGATTCCATCGCGTCGATCGCGTTGTCGATGATGTTGGAGAAAACCTGGCGCAGCTTGTCGGCGTCGGCGCGGACCGTCGGCCCGCTCAGGTAGGCGCGCGAAACCGCGACCGAGTTCGCCTCGAGCTTGCTGCGCATCTGCGTCAGCGCGCCGTCGACCACGGTCGCGAGGTTCACGTTCTCGAACTTGTAGTCCTCTTCCTTGGCGTACTTGAGCAGATGCGAGACGCTGCGTTCGACGCGCGCGAGTTCATCGAGCGCGACCTTCGCGTATTCGACGTTCTCGTGCGAGGTCGGATCCTCGCCCATCTGCTGCACCAGGCTTTTGGCGGCCGCGATCGGATTGCGAATTTCGTGCGCAAAGGTCGCGGTCAATTCGTCGAGCGAGGCCTGCTTCTCGGTCCGCAGTTGCTCCTTCTCCTGCAACACCTCGCGCTGGACTTCACGCGCGATGGCCGGCTCGAAGACCCGCTGATGAATCCAGCGCCAGCCGTACACCGCCGAGAAATGACTCGCCACGCCAAAGCCCCAGAAGAGCGCCGGCCACAGGAACCACGGGTATGCGTCCAAGCCGCCGGTGACGAGATTGATGATGAACAGAAATCCTATCACGATGCCGTACCACATCAGGTGGACGAAAAATCCGGCCTCGATGGTGGCGCGCTTGCGGGCGCGCTCGTACGCCTCGCGCTCGGCGTCGGTCTTGAACTGCGGGCTCGGTGCGCTCAGCGCGATATCGGCGCTGACGCCGCTGTATTTGCGCGTCTGACGATCGAAGCGGCGCCGCCACTTGCGATCGTAACGCTCGGCGCGGGAGTCGTACTTGCGCGACATTTTCGATTCGATATCGCGCTTAATCTTGGCTTTGAGATCGTTGGCGAATTTTTCCGCCGTCGAAGGTTCCTTTGGCGGCGCCGAAACGCAGCTCGCGGCGCGGCCGCCCTTCTGCCAGTCGGTACCGGCCCACTTCGACCAATCGGTCTTGGCCCATTTCGACCAGTCGGTGGTCGTCGCCCACTTCGACCAGTCGTCAGCCCACTTCGACCACTCGGCGTCGCCCCATTTCATCCAGCGGATCCGATTGCGCTTGCGATGTTGGACGACCGCGTAAATGATCAGCGCGATTATTAGTATGCCGAACATGGCGCCTCACTTGGGGCCGAAAACGGCCGTCCGCTTGCGCGAGCTGCGGTCTCGCCCGCGAGACTTGGGAGTCTGCCTGATTCACCTATCGCAGCGGCCCGAACTCTGACAATCGCGGTAATATGCGGGGTCATTTGAGTGTCCTGACCTCTAAGTGCAAGCGCGATGCCGACCCGTAGGACGCAAAATGATCAACATCGGCGCGGCATGCGTCGCCCGGCTCGTTGCGACAGGCTCGCGGGCGCAGTCGCTACGATGCAGTATCCCCACTGCACCGGCGCTATGCGAGAGGCTGGATCGCCGTCGGCTTGACTTCAAGAACCATCGGAATACTTTCATGTCGCGGACCGTCCGGAGAGGCTGAGTTAGGGCGGGCGGCCGCGTCGTCGGGGAACCAGATGACCCAGTATTGGCCATTTTCGGGGTTGATACGACAGAGCACGTTGCGCGAGCGGCTGATCGTCTCGCTCGACTTGGGCGAACGGCGCGACGCGCTGAAGCTGGTCGATCGGCTGGCGCGGGTGGTCGGGATGTTCAAGGTTGGGCGCGCGTTGTTCGTCGGCGGCGGTCCCGATTTCGTGCGCGAGATTCGCCGCCGCGGCGCCGAAGTTTTTCTCGATCTGAAATTCCACGACAGCTCGCAGAAGATGTTGCGCGCCGCCGTCGAGGCGACGCGCCTCGGCGTCAAGATGTTCGACATCCACGCCTACGGCTCACCTGCGGGAGCGACCGAGGTGATGAATCGCACGCGCGCCGAAGTCTCGCGCATCTGCCGCACCGAGGGACTCAGGCGCCCGCACGTGCTCGCGGTGGCGATGCTCGCCGAAATGAAGCCGGCCGCTCCGCGGCGCGAGACTCAGGGATGCTCCGATCGGGTTGCCGAAATCGCGCGCATTGCCGCCGACGCGGCGCTCGACGGCGTGTTCACCTCGCCGCGCGAGGTCACTCGCGTCCGCAACCTGTGCGGGCGTCGGTTTATCATCGTGACGTCGGGCGTGGTGAGCGCAGGCGCGACGACGCCGGGAGCGAGATCGCCGGCGAACGGCGGCCTTGCTCAGCATCCCGTTAGCGCTGCCGATGCGATCCGCGCCGGCGCGGACTACGTCGTCGTGGGTGGGCCGGTGTGGCGCTCCGCCGAGCCGGTGCGAGTCGTGCGCGAAATAGCCGACGACATCGAGCGCGGGCTCCGCACCAATTCACGCATCGCGTCGGAAGTTCAAAATCCGCGCCCCGTGTAAACACGGCTTGTATGTGGGGCTCGCGCCCCATACCCCCGGCAGGGGCCAGCCCCTGCACCCATCGCAGGACCAGGATGCGGCCGCGACGGCCTGTTAGAACTCTGGGCCGGAAGACGCGAAGCAGGCACGCCTTCGGGCGCATCGTTTTTGTGTCATCCTGAGCGAAGGCCGCCGGAGTCGAAGGATCTCGACGCGCGGCTCTGCGCGCGTCGTAATTGGATTGCACGCGGGGCTCGCGCCCGCACAATCCTTGTCCGTCCTTGTGTCATCCCGAGCAGAGTCTGCGGAGTCGAGGGATCCCGGCGCGCGATCCTCCGCGCGTTCTGGGAGGAACGTTGCGGCGCACTCGCCTTTCGCATCATTGCCAATTTCGACTACGATTACTCCGCGTCCGCGCGTGGAGGAGTGAATCATGTCGCGACTGAGCATTCTCACCAACGAGCAAATGTCCGGCGAGTTTCGCAAGCAGGCCGAGGCCGCCGACGCTAAAGGCGCTGATTCGACCGTGCTGCGCGTGATGGGCCATCGGCCGGACATGCTCGAGGCGTATTTCAAGTTCTACTATCCGCTGCACAACGGCGGAGTCGTCGATCCGGCGCTGAAGGAGATGGTGCGGCTGAGAATCGCGGAACTGAATCAGTGCCTCACTTGAAGGAAGGCGCGCTTTCCATCGGCGATGGAAAAAGGATTGACCGAAGACAAAATCTCGCGGCTGGCCGAGTACCGCACCGATTCGTCGTTCACTGCGCGAGAGAAAGTCGCGCTGGAATTTGCCGAGCGGATGGCGACCGCGCACCAATCGATCGACGACGAGTTCTTCCGCCGCGCCCGCGCCGAATTCACCGATGCGGAAATCGTCGAGCTTGGGATGGCGATCGGGCAGTATATCGGCTTCGGGCGGCTGCTGATGGTGCTCGATCTCGAGCGTCCGGTCTGCGACATCTGAGCCGTCACTGCCAGCCAAGCGCCGGAACCGCCACGACGTGCTCGAGATACTGATCAACCTGCTCGCGCTCGCGATCGGCGCGGGATTTGTCGGCGCGATCTCGGGGCTCGGCGGCGGCGTGTTTATCGTGCCCGCGCTGGTCGTGCTGGCGCATATGCCGATGCAAGTCGCGATCGGCGCAAGCCTGATCTCTGTGGTCGCCACCAGCGCCGGCGCCAGCGTCGCGTTCGTGCGCGACGGATGGACCAATCTGAAAGTCGCGATGGTGCTCGAATGCGCGACGGTGACCGGCGCCGTGATCGGCGCCTACCTCGCCGGCGTGGTGCCGACCGTCGTCCTCGAATTGCTGTTCGCCGCGATGATGCTGCAGTCGGCATACTTCACGGTATCCAGGCGCGGCGACAACATCCTGAGCCAGGGCGACCCGCTGGCGGAGCAGCTTGAACTGTCGGGTGAAGTCCGCGACGAAACGGGTGCGATGGTCCGCTACGAAGTAGTGAAAGTACCGCAGGGCGGCGCGCTGATGGTGGTTGCGGGCCTGATGTCGGGGCTGCTCGGAATCGGCTCGGGCGCGCTCAAGGTGATGGCGATGGACTACATCATGCACGTGCCGCTGAAGGTTTCGAGCGCCACCAGCAACTTCATGATCGGGGTGACGGCGGGCGCAGGCGCACTGGTTTTTCTGGCGCGCGGCGACGTCGCGACCACCATTGCGGCGCCGGTGGCGATCGGGGTCACCGCCGGTGCGCTCGCCGGCAGCCGCGTGCTGCCGCATATCAAGGTCGAGGCACTGCGCATGGTGTTCGTAATAATCCTGGTGCTGATCGCAGCTGAGATGGGCTGGCGCGCGATGTCGGGAATCTGAGCGATGCCGAAGCAGGAAGAAGATCGCATACTGCGCGTGTGGACCCCGATTCTGCTCCGCACGATCCTGATCGCGGCGATGGCCGTGCTGGTCGCGGGCCTGGTGCTGACCTACACCTACGCGCCCGACTATTTCGTGGACCGTTACAACGCGGTGCAGCAGGGCCATCTGATCGGCAAGGAAAAATTCGGGACGCTGATCGAGCGCATCCACAGCGGCAATCCGCACGCGGTGCTGACCATCGGCTTGTTCATCCTGACGCTCGTGCCGTTGGCGCGCGTCGCCTTCTGTTTCATTTTGTTCATCCGCGAGCGCGACTACACTTACGTGGCGTTCACCGCGTACGTGCTGGCCGGGTTGATCGTGGGCGTGCTGGTCGGACGCGTCGGCTAGAATCAATTTTCCGCTGATCGAACGGAGGCTGCTGAAATGGAAATCAAGGGAAAAGTCGGCGTCATCACCGGCGGCGGATCTGGAATCGGTCGCGCGACCGCGGTGCGCCTGGCGAATGAAGGTGCGGCGATCGTCGTCGCCGACGTCGACGCGGCCGGTGGCGCCGAAACCGTCAAGCGTATCGAGGCAACCGGCGGACGCGCGGCCTTCGTGCAGGCCGACGTCACCAAAATCGAAGACGCGCGGCGGATGCTCGACACCGCCGTATCGAAGTTCGGGCGCCTCGACATCCTGCACAACAACGCCGGAATCGGTGTCGGCGCGCTGGGCTTTCCGGATGCGCCGGCCGAGCGATGGCATCTCGTCGTCGAGATCGATTTGCAGGCCGTCATTCTCGGCACCGGCCTGGCCGCGCCGATCATGCAGAAGAGCGGCGGTGGCGTGATTATCAACACGGCCTCGATGGCGGGCCTGTACCCGCATCGCCAGGACGCGGTTTACGGCGCGGCCAAAGGCGGCGTGGTCAACTTCACGCACTCGCTGGCGTACTGGGAGCAGGAGCGCAAGATTCGCGTCAACTGCATCTGCCCCGGCGTCGTCGACACGCCGCTGGTGCGGCGCGGCATCGAGCAGGCGGAAAAACTCGGCATCAAGAGCTGGATGCCGTCGAAGATAATTCAGCCCGAGGAAATCGCCGACGCGATCGTCACGCTGGTGCGCGACGACTCGCTGTTCGGATGCTCGCTGGAAGTGCGTCCGACGGGCCGCAAGATCGTCGACCCGCGCCCCGCCCCCGGCACGCGGAGATAGCGAGCGCAGCGCGGCTCCGAGCGCATCGCCTCCGTGTCACTCTGAGCTGCATCCTCTTCTTGTGTCATTCTGAGCGGAGGCCGCCGGAGTCGAAGAATCCCGGCGCGCGATCTTACGCGCGTTCTGGATTGTACGCGGGGCATCATGAGCTGCATGACGTGAGGGTGTCGCTCCGGGCAACAAGCATTCCGCTGTTGGACCCTCACCCGCCACGTCGGAACGCGGCGGCCTCTCCCTGACAGGGAGAGGCAAAGAGGCGGCCGTCTGTTGGAGCCTTGCGCGCATCGACTTTCTGAGAAATGCAGCGAGACCCTTCCAATGCCTCTCCCTGACAGGGAGAGGCCG
>DASQHV010000085.1:0-3361 GCA_035631915.1 Candidatus Acidiferrales bacterium
GCGCGAGATGCCGGGAATGGGCGTCATCGGGGAGCATCAGGGACGGAAAATCGCGCTCGGCAACGAGCGCTTGATGACGGAGCTGAACGCCACGATTGACGCACGCGCGCGCGAGTCCGCGTCACGAATTGCCGACTCGGCGGCGACGCCGCTGTTTCTGGCCATCGATCAGAAGGTCACGGCCGTGTTTGGTTTTAGCGATACCGTCAAAGCCGAGGCGCCGGGCGCGATCGCCGAGCTTCGACGACAGGGTATCCGCACCGTGATGGTCTCCGGCGACAGTGGCGCTGTGGCCAAGGCGGTCGCATCGCGCCTCGGCATCGACGAATTCCACGCCCAGCTGATGCCCGCGGACAAGATTGCGATCGTCAAGCGTTACCAGGACGGTGGCTTCTTCACCGCGATGGTGGGCGACGGAATCAACGACGCGCCCGCGTTGGCAGCTGCCGATATCGGAATCGCGATCGGTTCCGGCACCGACGCCGCCCGCGAGACAGGCGAGGTGGTGCTGACGCGCAACGATCTCTACGACATCCTGCGCGCGCTCGCGCTCGGCGGCATGACGCTGAACAAGGTCAAGCAGAACCTGTTCTGGGCGTTCTTTTACAACGTGATGGGCATTCCAATCGCTGCGGGCGTGCTCTATCCGCACTTCGGAGTCATGCTGAATCCCGCGCTGGCGGGACTCGCGATGGCGTTGTCGAGCGTCAGCGTCGTCAGCAACGCGCTGCTGCTGAATTTCACCGGGCCAAGAAGACTTCGTGCCGTGCACGCGAACGTTGTAGATCAGGTCGTCGCTGCGCCGTCCGTGGCGCACATCGAAACCAAAAGCAGTAAGGAGGCCGTGGCTGTGGCATCGAAGCTGAAATGTGAGAAGTGCGGCGCCGAGACCGCGATGCCGGCGCATTGCAATCGCCCGATGCATTCCGCGCAGCTCGGCGGCGAGACCAAGCTGGTCTGCTGGATGGGGCCCGAGTGCGGAGTCGCCGATCTGCCAAAGCACTGTGGTCTGCCGATGCGCGAAGCCGCCTAGAACCGCCGGCGCGCCGCTCACTTGCTCGAATACTGGTTTCTGCTGCCGGTCGGCGTTGTTATCGGCACGCTGGTGATGTCGGCCGGTGTTTCGGGCGCGACGCTGTGGGTGCCGGTCTACCTGCTATGGCTGAAACTCGACGCGCCGATTTCCTTCTGGCTCGGGCTGCTCACGATGTTGTTCGGATTCGGCAGCGGCGTGTTTCGCAACTGGCGCGATCGCAGCTACGACGCGGACCTCGTGCGCCGCTTCCTTTATGTGTCCGCGCCGGCGGCGCTCGTCGGCGGGTGGATGTCGACCTTCATCGACCAGCGCATCGCGGTCGCGGCGTTCGGCGCGTTCCTGTTGATTTACAGCGTGGTGATTGGTGCGCGCGCCATCGGCATGACGTCTGACACGGCGCGTCACGATCGCGTTTCAATTCCAATCGCGGCTGTCGGCGGCGCACTCACCGGGCTTATCTCGATCGGGATCGGAATACTCGCGATGCCGTCGGTGCTGGCGCATCGCTCGAGCCGCTCGCCGGGGGTGGCTATCGGCTCTCTCGTGATAATTATTTTCTTTACCAGTCTCGCCGCGACGATCGGGCGGCTCAGTCCGTCGTTGATAGCGGAGCTGCGACGCGACATGCCGCGGCTGCTCGCAATCATGCTCTGGGCGGCGCCGGCGGTTGTGATCGGCGGTCAGCTCGGCCCGCGTCTGGCGCAGATGCTGCCGTCGGAGCGGCACGCGCGCCTCTATTTCAGTGCCGTGCTGCTATTGGTCGGCGCGCTGACGTTGGCTCGTGCGGCCGCGCTGCGCTAGAGCAGGGGACCGTCGTTGCCCAGCATTGCGCGGCGAATCAGCTTGATCGGAATCGCGCCTTCACGCAGAAACGCGTCGTGGAACTTGCCGAGGTCGAATGCGGCGCCCTGGTTTGCGCGCACGTCCTCGCGCAATTTCAGAATCATCAGCTTGCCCAACTGGTAGCGCAGGTAGCCCGGGTCGTCGGTGCCGCGCAGCGCCTCGACCATCGCATTGTGCGGTGTCTGGTAGCTGTTGTCCTCGAAGAATTTGGCCGCCTGCGCGACCGTCATGCCGCGCGTATGCATCCTGAGTCCCACCAGGTAGCGGCACGCGCGCATCAACGCCATCTGCAATTGCGCGAGGCGGTAGCGGGGGTCGCCGCGATGCAGTCCCTCGTCGAGCATCATCTGCTCGCAGTAGAGCGCCCATCCTTCGGCGTCGGCGCCGGAATGAAAAATGCGGCGCACCACGTCGGGGTTCATCCGGTTGTTGAGAAACTGAACGTAGTGGCCCGGATAAACCTCGTGCACCGAGGTATCGGAAATCGTCGGCGGCGAATAAAACCCGAGCAGTTGATCTCGCTTCTCGGCCGTCCACGACGGCTCTGGAAGCGTGACGTAGAAGAATGCTTCGCTGGTCTTCTCGAACGGCCCCGGCGAATCCATGGATGCAAAGGTAGTCGCCCGCATGTACGGCGGCGTCTCGCGGACCAGCGGCAGCACGTTCGACGGCACGCTCGCGAGATGGTGGCCGACTACGTAGTCACGCAGGTCTGCAAGTCCCGCTGCCACGGTCGGCAACACTTCGGTGGGCGACGGATGCAACTGTGCGAGCGATCGCACCACGTCGGCCGGCGAATGGTTCGAATCAATCTGCGCCGCCGCCTTCGTGAAGTCCTGCTGCAGGCGCGCGAGTTCATCCTCGCCGACCTGCTCGAGCCGGTCCAGCGGAATATCGACCATGTCTGCGTCGTTGAGCATCCGCCGGTACGCGTCGGCGCCGATTGCGTATTCGCCCGCGGCCTTCGGCTCCAGGTCGGCCTTAAGCCATTGCGCGTAGCCCTCGATTGAAGCGGCTAGATTTGCGTTCGCGCTTACAAAGGCCCGCTTGTCGGCGCCATCGCCGACTTTTGCAAACGCCTCGGGCACGTCGTGCTTGAAGTACGCCTGCGTCGCCGGCATCTGCTGCAGCGCGATCTCGATCGCGATTTTGGGCGCACGGGCCGGCTTCAGATTTTTCCGCGCCGCTTCCAGGTTCTTCAGCGCGGCGATTTCGCGCGCCGTCACAGAACGCATCCGCTGGTCGAGCGGCGCGAACTCGCGCTTGATGAGCCCATTCACCGCCGCGGTGGGAAGGTACATGCCGGGGTCGCGTTCGTAGTTGCGAACCTGTTCGTTCCACAGCAGCTCACCGTCCAGATGCGCCAGCAGCCATTCGCGATCGGCTTCATGCGCCGGCGAGAGCGCCTTCACATCGATCCCACCGAACACCTTCGACCACTTCCGCGCGTGAGCGACAATTGCGTCGATGCCCCTGGCACTG
>DASQHV010000086.1:0-7956 GCA_035631915.1 Candidatus Acidiferrales bacterium
TCCGCCCCGGCTTGCGAAATGATACGGTGCCGGCGCGTTGCCGTTTGGGCGCGCCGACGGTTGAAATCTCCTCGTCGAACTTCGCCTCGAACGAGTCAGTGCTGTTGTAATGACGCTGCAGGCGCGCGAGCACCTGCTTCAAATCGGCGCTTTTCGCGTCCTTGGCGGGCGCAATCGAATCGGCGGCGGCGGATGCCGCACACGCAAACGTCAGCAGCACTGCGATTCCAACCGCCGGCAAAATTCCGACCCTCGATCTTCTGATCATCGCGAAACTCAACCTTCTGATTGGACGAAATCGGCCGCGCGCAGGTTCATTCGTGGCAAGATTCAGCGCGCACCGTGAAGCCGGACTTCGCGCGGCTTGGCGCCGTCGGCGGGCATCACGATTCCCTCGCGCTCCATCTGCTCGACCATCCGCGCCGCGCGATTGTAGCCGATCCTGAGCCGGCGCTGGATCATCGAGATCGAGGCCTGGTTGCTCTCCATCACGATTCGCACCGCCTCGTCGTACATCTCGTCCTGGACGTCGCCTTCGCCGGACGCACCGTTTTCGTCGAGCGGCCTCGTCTCCAGGATTTCCATGCGGTACTCGGGCGCGCCCTGCTCGCGCAGAAAGTCGGTCAGCTTGCGCATCTCATGCTCGCTGACGAACGGTCCGTGCAGGCGGCGCAGCTTCGCGCTGCCCGGCGGCATGAACAGCATGTCGCCGGCGCCGAGCAGCCGTTCTGCGCCAATCGAATCGAGGATGGTGCGCGAATCGACGCGCGATGTCACCTGCAGCGAGATTCGCGCCGGCAGGTTCGCCTTGATAAGCCCGGTGATCACGTCGACCGACGGCCGCTGCGTCGCCAGTATCAGATGGATTCCCGCGGCGCGCGCTTTCTGCGCCAACCGGGTGATGTCACGCTCGACCGTCTTGCCCTCGCTCAGCAGCAGGTCGGCCAGCTCATCGATTACGATCACAATCCGCGGCAGCTTGCGATGCTCGATCGCGCCGACCGCCGGCTGATTCGGGTCGTCGCTCGCGGGCGCGCTCTGCCCCGCCAGCTTGAGCTGCGCGATCGAGGCTCCCGACGCCAGCGCGTGATTGTAGCCGTCGATATTGCGCACCCCGAGCTCGCGCATCTGCAGATAGCGATTCTCCATCTCCTGCGTCGCCCACAGCAGCGCCGACGCCGCCTTCTGCGGATCGACGACGACCGGCACCAGCAGATGCGGAATATTCTCGTAGACCGAAAGCTCGAGCATCTTCGGATCGACCAATATCAGCCGCACGTCGTCGGCCGTCGCGTTGAACAGGATCGACGCGATCTTCGTGTGAATCGAGACCGTCTTGCCGGTACCGGTCGCGCCGGCGATCAGCAGATGGGGCATCTTGGCCAGGTCCGCCGCGACGGGGCGTCCGGAAATATCCTTGCCGAGCGCGATTGTCAGCTGGCTTTGCGCGGCGACGAATTCGTCAGCCTCGAGAATTTCGCGCAGGTAGACGCGCTCGCGCTTGCGGTTGGGCACTTCGATCCCGACCACTGCCTCGCCCGGCACCGGCGCCTGGATTCTCACCGCGGCTGCTCTGAGAGCCATCGAGAGATCGTCGGCAAGGTTCACGATCTGGCTCACCTTGATTCCCGAGCCGGGCTCGAACTTGTACATTGTCACCACCGGGCCGGGCTGCACCTCGACCACGCGGCCCTCGACTCCGAAATCGGCGAGCTTTTGCTCGAGCACGCGGGCGCTGCGTTCGAGCGCGCCCTCGTCGACCTGGGTGTGCTCGGCCGGCGGCAAGTCGAGCAGCGATTGCGGCGGCAGCTTGTAGGCGCCCTTCTGGCGCGGCTTCGCCGCGGCGGCCTTCTCGCGCTTGTCGCGCCCGACCGCGTCGCGCAGGTCGAGCAGCTTGACCTTGAGCGGCGCGCGCTTGCCGTTGAAGCGCTCGTCGTCGAACTCGTCGGCGGGACTCAGCGAAAACGGAATCGACGTGTCGCCGCCGGCGAGTGCAAACTCCTCGCGCCGCGAGTTGACTCCGAATTTGTGCGCGATGCCTGCCAGCAACTCGGTGGGCGCCCGCTTGAGCATCAGCGCCAGCGCGCATATCAGCCCCAGCGCGACTGCGATCAGTCCGCCCGCCACGTTCAGCGAGTCGTTGAGAACCGTCGCGGTGCTCGCGCCGATCTCGCCCCCAGTCCTGACGTCGCGCAAATCCCACAGCGCGCCCGCCGTCGCGAGTGCGAGTATCAGGACTGCGCCGCCGCCGACTTCACGCGCGATCGTTTTTGCCGGCGCACCGGTCCACACCCGCTCGGCCAGCCACGCCACCAGGACCATCGTGGTGTACGCCTGCCATCCGATCATTCCGCCTATCGCGGCAGCAATCGAGGCGCCGACCGGCCCGCCAAGGTTCGGCACGCGCCCGAGATCGACGCTCAGGAGACTCACCGTGCCGAACGCGGCGAACGCGAGCAGCGCAAGCGCGCCGAGCTCGCGCGCTATACGATAGTCGCGCGGCGCTGCGTCGACGGCCTCATCTGTCACCGCAGCCGCCGGCGTTTTGAGCTCGATTGAACCTCGCTCCGGAGCTTTTTCCTTGCGTGCGATAGCCCCTACACCTCCGTCACGTACGGAACGACGAGCGGGCGCTTACCCATCTCGTCGCTGAAGTAGTGGCGAATCGTGCGAACGATTTCTTCCTTCACGCGCGGTTCGTTGGCGCGCAGTGGACCGGCAAGCGCGTTCAGGCGCCGCGTCAGTTCCTCCTTCACGCGGCGCATATGCGTCGAAGTGCCGTCGCCGCTGACCAGCCCGCGCGAAACCAGGTCGGGACCAGCGACGATTCGCCCGCTCTTGCCCGAGATCACGACGATTGCCGTCACCGTGCCGTCGCGCGCCAGGATTCGCCGCTCGCCGACCACCGCCGGGTCGCCCGCGTCGACGCCCTCCACGATCACGCGCCCCGCCTCGACCGCCGGCCCGCGCCGCGCTTCGGCGCCGTTCATCACCAGCGTGTTGCCGTCTTCGAGCAGGAAGCAGTTCTCCTCGGGGATTCCGGCCGCAATCGCGAGCGCGACGTGGCGGCTCAGATGACGGTATTCGCCATGAATCGGAATGAACCATCGCGGGCGCGTGAGTGCGATCAACTCCGCAAGCTCGTCCTGGCTCGCGTGACCCGAGACGTGGACCGGCGCGACCGCGTCGTACACGACCTCGGCGCCCAGCCGATACAGCCGGTTCACCAGCGTGTTGATGGTCCGCTCGTTGCCCGGAATAAAGCGCGACGACAGCACCACGAGGTCACCCGCCTCGATTCGCAGCCGCGGATGAGAATCCGACGCCAGCTTCGCGAGCGCGGAAAGCGGCTCACCCTGGCTGCCGCTGGCAAGGTAGCTGAGCCGGTTGTGATCGAGGAATTCAGCCTCGTCGGGCCCGACAAACATCGCGCGCGGAAACGGCAGCTGCCCGGTCTCGAGTCCCAGCCGCACGCTTTCCGCCATCCGCCGCCCGAGCGGAACGATTTGCCGCCCGAACTCACGCGAGACCTCCGCGACCTGCCTGATGCGATGCAGATGCGACGAGAAGGCGCTCAGGAAAAACCGTCCGCGCGCGCGCGACGTAAGATCGCGCAGCACCGGCTTGAGCGAACTCTCCGAACCCGAGCGGCCCGGCCGCTCGACGTTGGTGGAGTCCGACATCAGTACCGCGACGCCCTCCCTGCCGAGCTCTGCGAATCGCTCGCGGTCGAACAACTCGCCGTCAACCGGCGTGTCGTCGATTTTGAAATCGCCGCTGTGAACGATTATTCCAGCTGGAGTGCGGATCGCGAGCGCGATCGAATTCGGCGTCGAGTGGGTAACCCGAATCGCGTCGATGCTGAATGGACCCGCCTCGAAAGTCTGTCCCGGCGCGATCGTCCGAAGGTCGGCTGCGCCATCAAAGTCGGCCTCGATCAGGCGGCGCCGCGTGAATGCGAGCGTAACGTCGGTGCCGTAGACGGGGACGTTGAAGCGGCGCAGCAGATGCGGCAGCGCGCCGATATGATCCTCATGGGCGTGCGTCAGCACCACCGCCTCGACCGCAAGGTGGCTGCGCGCGAGCCAGCCCATCTCGGGGATAAACGTGCCCATCCCGAGCGCCGGCTCGTCGGGGAACATGACGCCGCAATCGATCACGATCGCGCGCCCGGCGCATTCAATCGCCATCAGGTTGAGGCCAATTTCGCCCAACCCGCCGAGCGCGACGATTCTAACCGCAGCGGCCATAGGAGTGCCTACCGCCATCCGCCTATCCTGCCTCCGCCACCGTGGCGAATTATATCGGTCGGAAAACGGCCGCGAAAGGTGAACCATTTGGTCCGCTGCGGCACCTCGCAACGCCGCGCCCGTGTGGATAACTCGCTTGCCTTGCGCTTAGGGCGGGACTACTTTTCAAAACGTGAGGTGGAGCAGATGGCGGCGTCGGTAAACAAGGTAATTCTCATCGGCAATCTCGGGCGCGATCCCGAAACGCGCTTCACCAACTCCGGCTCGTCGGTCACGAATTTTTCGCTCGCGACCAAGGAAAGCTTCGCCGACAAAAGCGGCGGCCGCCAGGAGCGCACCGACTGGCACAACATCATCGTGTGGGGCAAACAGGGCGAGAACTGCGCCCAGTATTTGAAAAAGGGCAGCCCGGTTTACGTCGAGGGGCGAATTTCCTATCGCGAGTACGAGGCCAAGGACGGCAGCGGCAAGCGCAAGGTGACGGAGATCGTCGCGATGCGCGTTCAGTTCCTGAGCGGCGGGCGCGGCGCTCCCACCGGCGACGACGCCGGCGACTACGGCCGCGGCGCAGGTGCTCGCGCGGGCGCGGGTGCGACTACCGGCGCTGACGAGATGGCCCCGATGGACGACGAGGACATTCCTTTCTAGTCGATCTCGCGTCTCTGTTTTCTATTTGATGCGGCGGATTCGCGGCGGACGCGGCGGCGGCGCGCCATGACAACGCAGCGCGCTCTCGACAAACCGCGTGACGCCCTCGCGCAGTTCACCCAGTGCGATTCCCATGTGCTCGGCAGGCAGCGCGTCCAGCTTCGCGCGCGACTTCTCCAGCAGCGAGCGCGCGCCGTCGGGATTGCCGCGGAGCGCGTGCAGAATCGCGACCGCCGCCTGGATCATGCCCTGGTAAAATAGTTTCTCGTCGCCGTCGGACCGCTTCCAGACTTCCTCCCACGCCTCGTGGCACTCGAAGAACTGGCCGGCGTTGAACAACTCCAGTCCGCGTTCGAAGAAGTCGGCCTGTCCCGAATGCGCCACTGTTGAATCCTAGCGCGCAGCGGGCGGCGATGCGTAAGGCACGAGACTGGTCAAACGAAAACGTGCTCGGATGCGATGATGAACCGGAACGGCGTCGCGAGGAACTTCGGCTCGTCGAGGCGGACGTCGCGATACTCGGGCGTGTCGTTGGATGCGCGCATCGCGTCAAAGCTGTCGAACCACATCTCGGCGACGCCGTCGAAGAGCGGATTCTTCCCGTCGGCGTAACCCGACGCTCGCACGTGACATTGCACGTAACGCCGCGCCTGCGGAATCTTCGCCGCGAGCGGCCCGTGATGCGTCAGCCAATATTTCTGGAACTCCGCGACCGGCGTGCCCGGCTTGCGCGTCAGGAACGACAGCACCTTGACGGCGTCGCGGCCCTTCGCCGCGCCATCGATCTGAACTATCTCATCAGTGACGATTGCCGCGTACTTGGACATGTCGGCGAAATTGGCGTCGTCGGCTGAGGCGGCTTTGCGCGGCGGCGTGTCGGCGGTCTTGCGCAGCGTATCCTCGTCGTCGAACCACGCCTCCGAGACGCCATCGAAGAGCGGCTCGCGATTTTTGTATGCGCCGGGCAGCGTGAGCGACGCGACGTAGCGGCGGATCTCCGGGATTCTGCGAATCACCGCCGCGTGATCGTTCAACCAGTACTCGCGGAATTGCTCGACGCTGAGACCCGGCTTGCGCTTGAAGAATCCCAGCGTCTTGATCATTTCGCGCGTGCCGCCCCGCTCGCTCTAGGCACCCTGCCCGTGACGCAGCAAGCGTCCCGACCACGCGCCGGTCTCGACGCCGTCGCGCATCGTGACCGCGCCGTTCACCATCACCGCGCGGTAGCCGTCGGCCTTGCGGACGCGCCGCCATTCACCGCCCGGCAAGTCGCGCGCGAGCTCCATCGGGCGGACCGCCAGGCGGTCGTAGTCATAGATCACGACGTCGGCCGGCGCGCCCTCACGCAGCAAGCCGCGATCGCGGAAGCCCGCACACAGAGCCGGCAGCGCGCTCAGCCGCCAGTGCGCGTCCTCGAGGCTTATCATCTGATGGTCGCGGCAAATGCTCGCGATGAAATCGGTCGGGTACTGGCCGCCGGTGAAAAACTTGGTGTGCGCGCCGCCGTCCGACACTCCCGGAATCAAGTACGGGTAGTCGATAATCTCCTTCAGCAGTTCCTTGTTCTGATTCGGCCCCGGCGCGTAGCACTCGGTGCGCAAGCCGTCCTCGACCGCGAGATCGAGCATCGCATCCACCGGATGCTTCCCCGTCTTCTCGCCGAGCTCGCGCAGCGTGAATCCCTCGAACTCCTTCAGATCGGCGCGCTCGATACCGGTGACGAAAATCTGATCGAAGATGTCCGTGATGACCCGCGGCGGCTGATTGCGCAGCGCCTCGCGCCGCGCCGGATCGCCCAGCTTGCCCAGCCGCTCTTCGCGCGTGCCGGTGGTCGCCTCGCACCACGGCTCCGAATCGTCGAACAGGTTCCAATCGACAAACGTGAACGCCATGTTGGTGTCGGTCGTGACGGCCTGCCCGTAAACGGGGATGCCGCGCTTGCGGCAGCTGTCTAGCCACTCGATTTGTCCGCGATGGATAAACGGCAGCGAGTCGCGCGGCTGCACGACGTTGAACAGCACCGGCCGTCCGGAAATCTGCGCGAGCTGCTCGAAGTGATTGATATCGTGCGCGGGGTCGGCGCTGACCAACGTCATCTGGATAAAGCCTTCGTTGCGCCGGCCCAGCACCCCCGCCAGCGCAAGGCAGGTCGAGTCGGCCATCAAATCCGAGACCATCGGCGTGCCGTCGAAGTCGCGCTGCACGCACGCGGGACCGTTGGGATCGAGCCGCTGCGCAGACCATCCGCATGCGCCGGCGTCCATCGCCTCGTCGAGCAGCCGGCAAATCTCGCGCTCCTCCTGCTCTGTCGGCGGCCGCGATTTCGCCGCGTCCATTCCCATCACGTAGGTCAGCAGCGGCGAGACGGGGACGTACGGCAGGATGTTCATCGCCTTGGGGCGGCGCTCGATGCTGTCGAGAAATTCGGGGAACGTAGACCAGTCCCACGGCATCCCGGCCTTCATCGAGGCATACGGAATCGCCTCGACCCGCGTCATCGTCATCATGGCGCGCTCGCGCCCTTCCGGATGCACCGGCGCGAAGCCGAAGCCGCAGTTGCCGATCACGACCGAGGTGACGCCGTGCCAGCTTGAAATCGAGCAATAGGGATCCCAGAACAGTTGCGCGTCGTAATGGGTGTGCAAATCGACGAAGCCGGGCGCGACGATCATGCCCGACGCGTCGATAGTCTCCGCGGCGTCGGTCGACCGCAGCCGCCCGATTCGTGCGACGCGGCCGTCCTTGATTCCGACATCGCCGCGAAAGCGCGGCATCCGCGTCCCGTCGACGATCATTCCGTCACGAATTACGACGTCGAACTCAGCCATGGTCCACCTCCGCCGTGCTCATACGAAGCATTAGCGCGTCTTTCGCAACGATTCTCACTAAACGATCGGTATTGTCAATCCGCCTAGCCGCGCGTCGTGCCCGGTTCCAGTTCGACGCCGACCGGCACCAGGATCCGCACCACCATGTTGTAGAACGCGACGTTCTGCACCAGCTCCATCATGCGGCGCGTGTCGAGAAATCCCTTGAGCCCGTTCCAGGTCGCGTCCGA
>DASQHV010000087.1:0-24888 GCA_035631915.1 Candidatus Acidiferrales bacterium
GCCCGAACCAAGCCAGGCCACGCCGCCAGCGTCGAGCGAACAGCCGGCGGCGCCGCCACCGCCGATGGCCGCCGTCCAGCCCGCGCAACTCGGTGCCGCAGGAGGGCAGTACGAGGAACCGCCCGTCGTCAACGTGGCCGATCTGGCGCCCGCGCTTCTCCTGTCGGGGCCGGGATATAACGTTCAGCCGCAAGCGCCGACCAACGGCGCGATGGGCCAATACACTATCGTCGCCGACCCGAGCGTCTTTCATGACGACGCAGGCACTTACTACGTCGAAAGCCTCGACATGCTGAAGATACGGCTATCCGAGGTCCCAGCGATCGCTCAGCTCGACAGCATGAGCAACACCAGCGTGTATGCCAACGCTCTGGCCACCAGCGCGGTACGTCCGGTAACGGCTGCCGCCAATATGGTCATGCACCCGATGGACACGGTTACGGGGCTTCCGAGCGGGGTCGGAGATTTGTTCGGCCGCGTCAGTCTGGGCGCGGAAACAATAGCTTCATCGGCCAGCAATTCCTTCGGTAGCGGGAAGGCGGCGGGTCAAGCGGGGACCGCGACGATCAACGCGTTGGGCTACGACCAGGTGCGCCGACAGCTCGCGCAGAAGCTGCACGTCGATCCTTACTCTTCGGATCCGATTCTCACCAAAAAGCTGAACAAGGTCGCATGGGTCATGTTCTCGGCGCGCATGACCGTAAATGTGGCCATGATGGCGGTCCCAGGCTCAATGATCATCTCGGCCGTTACCATCACTAACGATCTCGTCTATCAGACGCCGAGAGCAGACCTGATTATTCTCGTTCAGAAGAAGCTGAAGAGCTTTGGTCTATCGCAGGAAGAGATCGTGGCCTTCAGCACCAACACGGCGATTCCGTTGAGTCTGCAAGTTGACGCGGTCAAAGACCTGGAGGCGCTGGGCAACATTCCGGGGCGTCGCGAGGCCGCGGTCGCGATCGGCAACATGATGACCGAGTACCAGGCGCGGTTCCTCGTCACCTCGCTCCACATGCTCGGCCAATGGAGCCAGCAGAGGAGTCCTATAACCCGGATCTACGCTCCCGGCCCGCTGGTGGCGCGCGATCAGAACGGGGCCACGATACTGCCCGCCCCGGTTGATTACTTATCGTGGACACAGCGCATCGCGGGGTTTGCAACCGATCCCCAGCTGATGACTCTGAAAAAGCGCGTGCTTTGGATCACCGGCAAAATGACCCCGCTCGCGCGCCAACAGCTTGCGGCAAACGGATGGTCGGTTCGCGAAGGTCAGCAATACTAGCTCGTTAGACTTGACGAAATCCGGCTGGTAGCCGGAATTGAGGAGGAGATCGTCATGACTATCGCTTGGAGAAAGAAACGCACCGTCGGAATCGTAACGGCGGGTCTGGCGGCTGTGTTACTTGCAGCGGGGTGCTCGACGACGGTCGAGAGTGCGCCGCAGGCAGAAAAGGCGCTCGAATCGGGCGGCCCGCTGCCCAGCGCAGTTACGGGATTTCTCGGCCCGGACGCTTCCAGGCTGGCGCCGGGACCGGAAGGTGGCGCCGCGCTGGTGTGGATAAATCCCAACGCCCAATGGAGCAGTTACACGAAGATACAGCTGATGCCGGTTGAGTTCTGGGCGGCTGCCGATTCAAAGGTCTCGACTGCGGATCAGGCGGTGTTGACCGAATACTTCTACAACCAGCTGCAGACTAACCTTTCCAAGAGTTTTACCCTTGTCGATCAGCCGGGACCCGGAGTGATGACCTTGCGCGTAGCACTGATGGACGCGACGACTGCGGTACCTGGACTTCGCACCGTATCTGTAGTTGTCCCGCAAGCTCGCGTGCTCAACATGGCGCAGTCGCTTGCGACGGACAGCTATGCGTTCGTTGGATCTGCCGAAGCAGAAATGAAAATGACCGACTCTGTCAGCGGCCAACTGCTTGGTGAAGCAGTCGACCAGCGTGCCGGCGGCATGGGGTTGAAGAGTGCAGCCTCATTCCAGTGGGGCGACGCGCAGAACGCGATGGACTACTGGGCGCAGAAAATACCGAGCCGCATCCTGCAACTACAGGGGAAAGCGGCTTAGCGAAGCTGCCAGGGGTCTGCAATCGAACAATGGCGCGAGCCTTAAATCGCGAATACGCGAGGGTTTGCGAGCGGAGCGGCGATTCAGTAGGCGGGAGCCGACGCCGTCGACTTGCGGCGACGGCGATGGCTCATGTGCTTCTCGCGGGGCGTGATCTTGAGCCGCAGATGCGGCGCCGCGCTATGGCGTTCGACGTTGCGCCGCACGTGATGCTTCCACGCGAGCATCCGCCGCCGCAGCACGCTCGGATTGATCCCCAGTGCCTCGCACACGGCGTCAAAGCTGAACGCATGACGCACATTCGGTCCCGCCTGTATCCAGCGCTCCGCGTCGACGAATAGCAGGCGCTTGCGCGTGTTCCGCGACAGCACCCCCTGTTGATAGACGTTGATCGCGTCGGCCATCAACGCCAGCATCAGGCGCTGCTCGCCGGTCAGGCGATGTCCGCCCGACAGGTCAAAGTACTGGCTGGGCAGGATTTGATTCAGGCCGACGAATCTTTCGACCGCCGCATCGGAACTGAGCTGGAAGCCTTCGGACATTTACCGCGCCTGTGGGGGAGTTACCGTCCGTAGGAGCGCTCGAGCGCCGCTCGGACCCTCATCAACCGCGATGAGGTTGTCCCCATTCGCCTTGTAAAACCATCGAGCGCGGTGGTTGGTTCCCGCACCGCATTCTCCTTCTCTATGCAGGGACGAGTAGGCGGAGGGGGCTATTCTGCGAATGCAGGCGGCCAGCGCGATGTGCGTCAGGTCGAGAGCTGATGGACCAGCTCGATGAGCGCTGGATCGAGGGTTCGGCGGCGGTCGGCGACGTCGCTTAGCGCAATGCGAACGATTGCACCGCGTTCTTCGCCAATCAGCGACGGCGGCGCGCCGTCCAGGATTGCCTGCACCGCGGCGACACCCATCCGGCTCGCCAGCAGACGGTCGCGGCCGGTCGGCGCGCCACCGCGCTGAACGTGGCCGAGCACCACCACTCGCGCGGGCATCGCCAGGCGTTCGGTCAGCGCGTCGGCGACCGGTGCGACGCCGCCAGTGCGTGGACCCTCCGATACGACGATGATCGACGAGCGCTTGCCGCGGCGATGGCTCTCCTCGACGCGATTGCATATGTCGTCGAGGCTGTGCGGGATCTCGGGTACAACCACGACCTCGGCGCCGCCGCCCAGCGCGACCGCGACGGCGATAAACCCCGAGTCGCGGCCCATCACCTCGACGCAGAAGACCCGCTCGTACGCGAACGCGGTGTCGCGAATCCGGTCGATCGCGTCCAGCGCGGTGTTGACGGCGGTATCGAAGCCGATCGAGTAGTCGGTGCCGGGAATGTCGTTGTCGATCGATGCCGGAATGACGAAGGCCGGCACGCCGGTCTCACCCGAGAAAATCGTCGCCCCGGTCATCGAGCCCTCGCCACCGACGACGATAAGCGCGCCGATGTCGTGACGGACCAGGTTGCGCGCGGCGAGCCCGCGCGCCGCCGGCGTTCGGAACTCGTCGGAGCGCGACGTTTCCAGGAAGGTGCCGCCGCGTTGAACGATATTGGCGACGGAACGTCCGGACAGCGGCTCGGCCAAGTCGCGAATCAGGCCCTCGTAGCCGCGCCGGAAGCCGACGACCTCGACCCCGGCGAGCGCGGCGGTGCGCACCACCGCCCGAATCGCGGCGTTCATGCCCGGCGCGTCGCCGCCGGCGGTCAGAATGCCGATTCGCCGCGGACGCGAGCCATTCGACTTGAGGGGTTCACGAGTGGCGTCCATCGAGGTTGGAGCCGGCCCTGCCGGTCAGGACTCCACCCTCGAATCTAACGGTACGGTCGACTTGAACCAACCTTGGCTGGCTGCGCTAGAGTCGCGACGCCTGGAGGCGAAGGAGCGCAGCTTTCGCTTCGTCCTGCGCGTCGGTGACGGTGGTCGTGTCGCGATTAGCCGCAATCCGGTAGTGGGTGATCGCCTTTTGCTTGTCCCCCATCGCCTCGTAGGTGCGCGCGACGTTTATCTCGGCGCGATCGTCGGTGGGGCAGGCGATCAGCGCGTCCTGGTAGTAGCCGAGCGCCTTGGGAAAGTCACCGCTCGCGAAGCGCTCTCCACCGCGCTGCGAAGCCGTCTGCTCGACCGTTTTGTCGCATCCGCCGCTGGGCGGGATGCTGACGGCGGACGCCGGTGCGGCGTTCAGGTTCGCCTGCAGCCGCGCGATTTCGCGTTGCTGCTCTTCGATCTGCCCCTCCTGCTGTTGAACGAGTTCCTGGTTGGCTTTGATCTCGTCGCCCATGCACCCGGGCGCGGCGAAAATCGCTGCGCCCAACGCAATCGCCAGTCGAATTCGATTTGTCCCAATCATTTTTATCCTCAATACTGGCGGCGCGTGGACTCTGTCAAATGACGCCGCGGTTTGGGCGGCGCACGAATTCAAAGGAGCAAGAGCGATGACCACAACCCGAACTATCCTGTTTGCCGCGATGCTCGCGACTTGGCTGATACCGCTTCGCGCGGCTTTAGGCGCCGAACCCGGGCCCACGATGAGCGCGGCGCAGGCGTTGAAGCTGCTGCTCGAAGGCAATCAGCGCTTTATAGCCGGCAAAATGGAGCATCCCAATCAGACCCCGGCGCGCCGCGTCGAAATCGCCAAGGGGCAGCATCCGTTCGCCGCGGTGCTGGCGTGTTCCGATTCTCGCACCGCGCCGGAAATCGTCTTCGACCGCGGCCTCGGCGACCTCTTCGTGGTGCGCGTGGCCGGCAACGTTGCGGACAAAGTCGTGATCGAAAGCCTGGATTATTCGGTCAAGCATCTTGGCGTGCGCGTCGTGATGGTGCTGGGGCATCGGCGATGCGGCGCCGTCATCGCCGCGGGCGAGGGACACGAAGAGCCGGGCGACGTCGGCCCGATGCTCAGCGAGTTGCGGCCCGCGGTCGAAGCCTCGAAAGCCGAGTCCGGCGACCCGGTTGAAAACGCCGTGCGCGAAAACGTGACGCTGGTGATGAAGAACCTCGCGACCTCGGAGGAATTGTCCGCGATGGTCAAGTCCGGCGAGCTGAAGGTCGTCGGCGGAATCTACGACCTCGACACCGGCACGATCGAGATGCTCGCGAACTAGCTGAGACGCCGCTTGTCGTCCTGCGAATCAGCGCTCAGCCGGATCTGCGATCATGTGATAGTAGATGTTCGCCGCCAGCACCGCGCCGATTATCGGACCGACCCAGTAGACCCAGTGGTTGTTGGTGAATCCAGAAATGAATGCTGGCCCGAAGCTGCGCGCCGGATTCATCGAAGCGCCGGTCACCGGTCCGCCGACCAGGATGTCGGCGAGAATCGTCAGGCCGACGCCGAACCCGCCGATTTGGATCGGAGACTTCGCATACACCGCCGTCCCCATGATTGCGAAAATCAGGAAGAAGGTCAGGATAATTTCGACCCACACGCCGAGTCCGACTCCGACGCCGGCGGCCAGCGCGGGAGTACCCAGGTGCACGGGATCCCAAACCGACTTGTCGAAGATGCTGACCAGAACTGCGCCCGCGAGCAGCGATGCGAGCAACTGGCCGATGATATAAGCGCCGGCCATCGTCGGCTTGATCTTTCCGATCGTCAGCATCGCAACCGTGACCGCGGGATTGAGATGCCCGCCCGACACGCGCATCGTCGCCGTCACCGCCAGCGACAACGCGAGCCCGTGGCAGAGCGCAATCCCCGGCAGGCCGAGCTTACCGCCCATCATCTGGTCGGTGACGATCACGCCCGCGCCAAGCGTCACAAAGAAAAACGTTCCGACAAACTCCGCAACAACCGACCGTGCGTCCTGAGTCATATGCGTCCCCTCGGAATTGTCTCAGCTCGGAAAGATTCGCGCGTTTCCGGCTCGACGGGTTTCACCGACTGACTACTTCGGCAGATCCGGATAGACGATCGTAAGTTCCTCGCCCTTGAATCCCTGCTTGAGAAAGGCGACCAGGTCGGCCTTCTCTTCCTTGGTCAGATGCAGCGCAAGAATCTGCTTGTCGAGGTTGGGATTCGGCTCGCCGCCCTTGTCGTAAAGTTCGACGACCTCTTCGAGTGTCTTGAGGCTGCCGTCGTGCATGTAGGGGGCCGATTCCGTGATCTCGCGCAGTGTCGGCGTCCTGAATTTTCCCTTGTCCTCGGGTTTCTTGGTTACGTCGAAGCGACCGAGATCGGGCTTCGGCTTGCTCATCCCGACGCCGACGTTGTGGAAATCTCCGTCGGCGAAATTGAATCCGACGTGACACGTGGTGCAGTTGGCTTTGCCCTTGAAGAGCGCGAATCCGCGCTGCGCCTCGGGTGAGAGCGCACTCTGATCCCCGGCGGTGAACCGGTCAACGGGTGCGTTGCCGGACAATATCGTGCGCTCGTAAGTCGCGATCGCTTTTGTGATGTTGTCCTCGGTCGCCGGTTCCCCGAACACTTTCGTGAACCATGCTTTGTAAGCCGGGATGGCGTTCAGGCGCGCAGCGACGTCGCGCACGTGACCCGCCCCCATTCCCATCTCGATCGGATTCTGGACCGGGCCTGCGGCCTGTTCCTCGAGCGACCCGGCGCGTCCGTCCCAAAAGAGCCGTTCCTCGTACGCGGTGTTGTAGATGACCGGTGCTGAACGTCCTCCGGTCTGGCCCTTCACGCCGACAGCTACGGGAAGACCATTGGACCACCCCAGCGAGGGATTGTGACACGTCGCGCACGAGAGCGAGGAGTCCTTTGACAGTCGCGGGTCGAAGTAGAGCGCGCGCCCGAGCTCGGCCTTTTCCTTGGTGAGCGGATTGTTCGAAGGCACCGGAACCGCCGGCAGCCCAAGCGGAGGCTTGCCGATATATTCCATTGGATCGAGTGCCCAGCATGCGCTCGGCATCAAGATGGCCAGGGCTGCCGTCGGCACAAGTGCCGCCAGGTTCGCGGCTACCTTCAACGATCGGCGCATGTGCTTCACTCCTTTAGTAATCGGTTGATCTTTAGCCACGTGTTGCCCGCAGACATTAGAACCGAAGTCGCTATTTTGCAAGCAGCTCTTATGTTGATTTCGCGATTGCCTGGTTTTGGCTATCGACCGATACCTCTTGTCAATCCGGCGGCCATTCGTCATCTTGGATTAGCCGTGATTTCTATTTGCAGGGGCTATTTCTAATGAATTGGCGGTGCCCGCTTGCGCTACGTTGACCGCCGGTGGAGAACAAATTACGCGGCCGGCCGCCTCAAGGAATTTGCCGACCAGTGCCGCAAGTCGGGCCTGGCGCTGACTCCGCAGCGCTACGCGATCTTTCGCGCGCTGCTGGCGTCGAGCGAGCATCCGCGCGCCGAGGAGATCTTCGCCAAGGTTCGCGAGGAACAACCGACCATCTCGCTTGCCACCGTGCACCGGACGCTAGAGGCGCTCTGCGCGATGGGCGAGGCGCGCAAGGTCACTCCGCTGCACGTGAGCGCGCGCTACGACGGCAACCTGAGCGATCATCACCACGTGGTGTGTGTTCAATGCGGCCGCGTGTGCGACGTCGAGGCGCCGGAGTTCTCCAATCTGCTCCATGGACGTTCGGTGCTCGGCGATTTCGCACTGGTCGGGTACTCCGTGGAGATACGCGCGCTGTGCAAACCCTGCCGGGCAAAGGGTGCGCCGAAGACGGATGCCCATCCGCACGGCTGATCGCTTGCCCACCCGGCGATTCCGCGGCGTCAGTGATTGGGCGGCGTCACGATCACTCCCGCAAACGACGATGCCTGATGACCGTCTGTGGTGGTCGCCGTGACGGTCACGACGTAACTGCCCGGCTTCACATAGGTGTGGAACAGCGCGATGGGCGGCAGCGTCGAGACCTGGCCGTCGCCGAAATTCCATCGGAACGATTGCAGTTGCACGGGCGTTTCGCCTGCGCTCGTGACGATGACGCCCACCGTCAACGGCGCCGGTCCATATCCCGGCATTGGCGATACCCGGATTTGCGGAATCACCGGCATCGCCATCGGAGTGGGCGTCGCCGTCGCAGCTGCGACCTGCGCCAGCACCAGGGTACGCATTGCGGCGACGACAATGATCGCGGCCGCCGCGGCTATTGCTGCCCGCCGACTAACGCGCATCGCCTCGCGTCTCGTCCATCGGCGCGCGACTCATTGCATCACGATTCCGCCGTCGGGATGCAGAATCGAGCCGGTGTAGTAGCGGCCCTCCTCGCTGGCGAGGAACAGCGCCGTGTTCGCGACGTCGACCGGCTCGCCCATTCGCTTCATCGGGACGCGCTGCAACATCTGCGTGAGGTCGGGCATCTGCTGAATCTCCGCGGTCATCGGCGTCTTGATAAAGCCCGGGCCGATCGCGTTGGCGGTGATATTGAACGGCGCGAGCTCGGTAGCCAGCACCTTGGTCAGCATCCACACCCCGGCCTTGCTGACCGAGTACTCGCCAACTCCCGGAGTGGGCAGGCGCGCCGCTCCCGACGCGATATTTACGATGCGTCCGCCGTTGCCCGCCTTGATCATCGCGCGTGCGCAGGCGCGGTCGGTCAGGAATACGCCGTCCAGGTTTACGCTGAGCACCTTGCGCCAGTTGGCGAACGACTTCTCGGTGAGGAACATGATGTCGGGCTTGCCCTCTTCGCCGTAGTGCGCGTGCGAGATTCCCGCGGCCGCGACCACGATATTCACGGCGCCCAATTCCGCCACCATCCGCGCGACCATCGCGTCGACCTGCGCTTCGTCGCTGGTGTCCACCTGATGCGCTGCGGCCTTGCGGCCGAGCTTGCGCACCGCCGCCGCGGTTTCCTCGGCCGCCGCGAGATGCCGATCGGCGACGAACACGTTGGCGCCCTCTTCGGCGAATCGAATCGCGGTCGCGCGTCCGATGCCGCTGGCGCCGCCGGTAATCAGCGCACATTTGTTTTCCAGTCTGAGGCTCATCGCAAAGCTCCTGTTCGAAAAACGAATTGATGCTGGGGTTGTTACCACGCGACGGCGTCGCGCATCCAGCCGCGCACGAAGCTCGGCATCTCGACGCGAAATTCTATCCTCGCCGTTCCGCGTCGATTACATTTGATGTCCATGACACCTGAACCTGCGGCTACCGTTTCCGCGGAGCCGACTCACCGGCACGTCGAGGTCGAAGGGCTAAAGCTGCACTACCTGGACTGGGGCGGCGATTCGGACAGGCGCACGTTCGTCCTGCTGCACGGCGGCGCAGCGCACGCGCACTGGTGGGACAGCGTCGCGCCGTTGCTGACTCCCTATGGGCGCGTGCTCGCGCTGGACTTTCGCGGCCATGGCCGCAGCCAATGGGCCGTACCGCCGCATTACGGCCCGCCCGCGTACCTGAACGACGTGCGCGGCTTGATCGAGAGCCTGGGCACGCGCGTGGTGCTGGTCGGACATTCGATGGGCGGCGCCGTGGCGCAGTGGGTCGCCGTGACGCATCCCGAGATGCTCGACGCGTTGATCGTAGTCGACGCACCGCACGGCCCGCCACCCTTGCTGCGGCGCTTGCAGTGGCGATGGCGTCGGCGCTCGCAGGGCGGCAAGCGTCCCGAGCTCCGCACCGCCGCCGACATCATTCAGAAATTTCGGCTGTCACCACCCGAGACCAACTTGACGCGACTGGAAATGGAACGGCTCGCGCTCCACGGCGCCCAGCAGTTGCCCAGCGGCAAATGGGCGTTCCGCTTCGATCCCGAAACGCGTGCGTGGCGGAAGAACGGCGTCAGGATGACGCGGCCCCGGCTGAAAGACATCACGATGCCGACGCTGCTGCTCCGCGGCGAGCACAGCGGGCTGGTCAGCTCGTCACACGTAAAGCGGATGCAGCGCAAGATTCGCGGCTCGGTGCATCGCGAAATCCCGCGCGCGTATCATCACGTGCCGCTCGACAATCCCGCCGACACGGCCGCTGCGATAGTCGAATTTGTCGAAAGCCTGCCGCCGACTCCTTAAGCCCTGAGCAGGAAGTCGCTGAGATCCATCGCGTAAACGCCGTCGCTCAGCGTCATCGACTTCGGCGAGCGCTTGAGCATCAGGCGCGAAATGTCCTGGCCGGCGGGCAGGCGGTACACGATGTCGCCGGCGCCCATCGAGAATATCCGCACCCGCTCCTCGCCGCGGCGCTCCTGGCCCGCGACCTCGTACGAGCTGACGTGAAAGACGAAGCCGCGCGCGCGCACCAGCGAGCCCTCGGTCTCCTCGATGACGCCCACGAAGATGCGCGTGTTGTCGTCCTTGAACAACCTGCGATCGATCAGGACGATTCGGTCCCCTTCGGCGAGTGCCGCCATCGCGAATTCCTCCTCTGCTCGTGCCTCGTTGGCCGCAGCTGAATTTTACTTGATTCCGGAGGCGGACACGATGCGGCCCGGCCCGCAGGTCCGCGGCGTTATTCGAGGGTCAGGTGACGTCGCTCAGGAAGTCGAGGATCGCGCGGTTGGTCTCCGCCGGCGCCTCCTGCTGCGTCCAATGACCGCAATCGATTCGCTTCACCGTCACGTTGGGCACGTAACGCGAAATATTGTTGGCCATCTCCGGGCGCGCGACGGGGTCGTGCTCGGCGAGCAGCATCAGCGCCGGCGTCAACACTTTTTTCCCGGCGTGGTCGGCGGTGATTTCCCAGTTGTGGTCGAAGTTGCGGTAGTACTCGAGCGCCGGGGTGATTCCGCCGGGACCGCGAAAGCCGTCGGCGAAGACCTTCAGGTCCTGGTCGCTCAGCATTTCCTTGCGCGACGCGTTGTTGGTGAATGCGTTGCGGATGAAACCGTCGATGTCCGGCTCGATCGCGGCTTCAGCTTCGCCGCGTTTCTGAAAAAACCGGATGTAGTCGAAGCGCGCGTCCGTCAGCAGCTCCAGCGGCCGCTTCGGCAATCGCGGCATGAACGAGACGTTGAGCGCAATTAACCGCGACAATGCGTCCGGATATTCCAGCGCGAAGTTCCACAAGATGATCGCGCCCCAATCGTGCCCGGCGACGATGGCGCGCTCGCTGCCGAATGCGCGAATCAAACCCATCACGTCGGCGCATAGCGTCTTGATGTCGTACGGGCCCTTGCGCTCGGTCAGGTTGTAGCCGCGAAGGTCCGGCGCGACGACCTTGAACCGCGCGGCGAGCGGCGCCATCTGATGACGCCACGAGTAGTGATTCTCCGGGAATCCGTGCAACAGCAGAATCAGCGGACCGGCGCCCTGCGTGATGCAATGAAAACGGATTCCGTTGGCGGTGACGAACTCGTGTTGCCAGGTCTCGGCGACTTTGGGCATCGGGAAAATCCAACCTCCCCGCGCAGATGCGGAAAGGCGAACGATAGCGGGCGTCGAGGCGGGCTGGCAATGCCGCGCCGGCGCCTACGCGGACGCTCGGAATCGAGCGGGCTTCGAGCCGAACCTCGCTACTTCACTGGCACCGCGAAAGGCTGACCCTTCTCGGTAACAAAGAAGACCAGGAACTTCACCGGAGCGGTCTGACTTGCGTTCTTGTCGTCATGCACGGCCCGCGGCGCCACGCATCCGGTTTCGCCCTGGTTCATCGTGACGGGTGTCTTGCCTCGCGGCACCAGTACCATCGAACCTTCCTGAACGTAGGCGCAAGCATCTCCCGGATGGTAGTGCCATCCGACGTGCCCACCGGGCGCGATCTCAAGCTGAAGTATTCTCGCTTCCTTGCCCGGAGCTTCAGCCAGATTTGCCTTGTATAGTTCCGCGACTTTGACCGCCGAGGCCTCCTGCGCGTAAGGCATATGGTCTCCAGACGAGTACAGCGCGACCACCAGCACGACGCCAACAATCAGAGTTGCGGACCTCATAGTAAAGCTCCTTCGGGTGAGGAGTAGTGTGGTGTGAGACGAGGAGGAGGGGCCGTTGCCAGGCCGGAATTTCCCTCCTTACGTCCCGATGCAGACTCGCACCTGGACAATTCAATTTGCAAGCGGTTAGGCGCTCGCCTCTTGGTCCAGAGGGATTTCCACCCTGCCGCACCGGATTCTGCCTCGCGTTGGTACGCTCACCGAACTCATCGCCTTACACACAAAGCGAGCGAGGCGGGCTGGCAATGCCGCGCCGGCGACGCCGAGATATCGGCGCCGCCGCGCAGCTCATCTATGCACTCATTTGCGTTTCGCTCCGCGCCGACCAGCCACGCACCACGTCGCTGAGCTCGCGCGAGCGAATCAGGTCCAGCCCGAAACGAATCGGCAGCGACCGCGGCAAGGTCTCAATCGCCTCGCGGCCGCCGGCGCGCAGCGCCAGCCGATCGAGCAACCGCGAGGTCACCGTGCGCCGCTGCCCGCGCAGATACGGATCGTTGTACAGCTTGACGATCAGCTCCGTGCCCAGGCGCATCGTGTCGGACAGCGTCATCGTGTCGCCGGCGAAGGAATCGAGCGCCTGCTTAAGCGGGAACTGATCGGGATTCCAGACTGCCACCGATCCCGCACGCATCAGCGTCTCGATGCTCGGGGCGGTGAACGAATAGCCCCAACCCGCCAGCTTCGTGCTGGCCGTTCCGAGCTCCGCGGGATCCAGGTTGCCGGCCTTAGCGCGCGCCTGCAGCGCGGCCTCGGTCCACACCCGGCGCACGCCAAATTCGCTCTTGGCGAGATCGGCCAGGATTCGATCGTCGGTCCACAACACGTGCCCCGGCAACGACGCGGTGACGATACTCTCCGCGCCGTGACGGCCGAAGAAACCGATCAGCCGATCGCGGCGTTCGGGTTCGATCGCGGCGAGCACCGCGCCGTCGCGCACGCGGCAGACTGACTGCAGCGCGTCAGCGAGTCCCTTCAACTGCAGGTCCGCGCGTTTGCCGTCGTTGCCGTTGCCGTTCATCGACGCCGAGAATCCCGGCGGCAGGCGCAGCAGCGTATCTTCGAACGCGAGCCGGCGCAGCTCGGCCAGTGTGGCCTGCGAGATAACGAATTGACGCGGCCAAGTCGCCAGCAGCGAGAGGCGGCCGAGCATGCAGAGCGTGGCGATCGCGGTCAGATCCAGCACCACGGCGTTGGCGCGTTCGAAGGCTCTCAGAGCCGCCTCCAGCTCTTCAGCCGAGCCGGTGCAGCACTTGATCGGCGCCTCCGGCCGCTGCGCCAGGATGAACATGGTCTGCAAATCGTTCAGATTGATCCGTTCCGCCACGGCGTGAACCGGCACCGGCTTGGTCGAGTAGATGCGCTCGGCGAGCTTCAGCGCGTCCTCGCGCTTGCCCGTTCCGTTGCCGTTGCCGTTGCCATTGACGGCGCCATTTCCGTTGCCGTTTCCGTTCGCGGCCGTCGATTCAAAGAATGGCGCGAAGCCGTCGTGCATTTCGCTCCACGGAATCACTTCCGCGCGCACCCGCGTCGCCTCGACTTCCGGCTCGCCGGGGAAGCGCGCCTGCCAGTTGAGCAGGCAGTCCATGTAGCGCCACGAGTACTTGCTGATGAGCTGCTTGATGGTGGCGTTGCGGCGGCTGAAGCGGCCCTCCGGCAGCTGGAACTTCTCGCCCGCCTTCTTGCCCTTCAACGCGCGAGTCATCGGATGCTGCGGACCGTATTCGTCGAGCGCCTCGTCCGGATCGCTGGCGTCCTCCAGCACGATCCAGCGCTCGGCGTTCGAGTTCTCCTCGATGAACGAAACGACGGCGCCCGGCATCGCAGTGTCGAAGTCGGGCACGTGCGGCATCGGCCCAACCGGTCCGAGCGCGGTCAGGTACGCGCGATGGGCGTCGACGTTGCCGCCTTGCAAGCGCAGCAACTCGTAGGCATAGGCCAGCGCTTCGTTGGCGCGTCCGCCTTCACGCATGAACTGCACCGCGGCGCGGCCGAGCGCCGGCGGAATCTCGCGCGGCGAGGGCATCGCGTTCGGATCGGCGACGACCAGGTCCGACTTTCCCAGGCGCGCTGCTACGATCGAGCGGCGCAACTTCGCCACGCGATCGCCGGCGTGCTCGCTTAGATAGTTCTCGAGCGCCCCCAGTGCGGCCTCGGGATCGTTGCGCTCGAGCTTGTCGAGATGAGCCAGCGGATCGGCGTTGGTGTCCTCGGGCTGAGCCTCGGGCTGAAACTGGCGGCTGATTTCGGTGAGAATATCCTCGCGACCGAGTCGGGTCGCGCAATCGAGCAGCCGGCGCGTGTCCGTGCCCGCGCTTCCCGGCGGCGCCAGCGTCTGCCACAGCGGCAGCGCGGCATCGTAGCGTCCGAGATCGTGCAGCAGCGCCGCCAGCTTGCGCCGGCTGTCGGGCGAAGTGTCCGGCGCGAGCGCGGCCAGCGCCTCGTCGGTGGACTTCGCGGCCTCGCCGAACTTGCCCTGCGCAAGGCGCAGACTGGCGCGGAGCGTCAGCAGCGTGACCGCGGGCATGCGCCCGTCGGGTATCGCATTCAGCAGCGCGTCGGCCTCGTGATAACGCTCCATCGTCGCCAGCGCTTCGACCGCGCACGCAACGGCGAACGGAAAATCGCCGGCCGGAATCGATTCGGGCCGCGCGATCGAGTGCATCAGCAAGTCGACCGCCTCCTGCATGTCGCCCGGCTGGTCGCGCTCGCGCAGCGTGACGGCCAGGTGATACTCGGTGTCGTCGCGGCCGCCCACGGCGGCGGCGCGGCGCAGCACTTCGATTGCCTCGTTCAGGCTGCCGCGCGAACGCAGCACGATTCCGTACTCGCACAGGCCGTTGGCGTCCTCGCGCTCGAGCCCGTGCGCCTGCTCGATATCCTTGCCGGCGCCGTCGGTGTCGCGCAGCGCAATCCGCGCCTGCGCGCGCCCGATCAGAGCCTGCACCTCGCTCGCCGCCGAGCCCTCGGCAGGCGCGAGCGTCAGCGCCTGCGTGAAGCAGCCTTCGGCCTCGCGCACGCGGCTTTCGTCGTTCTGCGGAGGCGCTTCGGTCGCGCCCGCGCCGCCCGCTTCCAACTCGGCCAGCAAAATTGCCTGGCCGAGCACGAGCCACGGCACTGAATTGTTGGGCAGCGCGGCGCTGGCCATCCGCGCATAGCGTTCCGCGCGTTCGAAGTGACCGTCCAGCAGCGCGCGCCGCGCCATCACGACCGCCACTTCGGGATCGGAGCCGAGTTCGGGCGCGACGTTTTCCTCGAGCTCCTTCGCGTCGAGCGTGCGCGGCGCGTTGTTCAGCCACAACGCGACGGCGCGTCCGCTGCTCGGGAACTGCATGCGCAGCTTGTCCGCCAGCGCGAACGCGCGATCGCGCTCGCCGAGCAGCTCATGCGCCAGCGCCTCGTTGGTGCACGCGTTCTCGTCGTCCGGCTGCAGCGACTTGGCCGCGATGAACAGCATCGCCGCCTTGCGCGGCTCGCCCTCCTTCAACCACGCCGCGCCCAGATACGACAGCACGCGAAACTTGTGCGCGTTCGAAAGCGTGTTCCACTTCTGCTCGCGCAGGCGCAGCAGCGCCAGGCGGGCCAGTTGCGGCTGGCGGCTTTCAAGAAAAGCCGCGGCGGCGGAGATCTCCTCTCCCAGTGCATCGGATGGTCCCGCCGCCGCGGGCTCGCAGCGCGCCTCGAGGTGCACCACCGCATCCGCTCGCGTCAGCGCCTGACGCTTGGCGGCGGTGCCGAACTCGGTGAGAATCTGCGGATACTCGTCCAGCAGCTCCTCGATATCTTCCCAGGTCAGAACTTCGATCGCGGAAATCGTCCCGGAACGATTCGCGCGGTTGAGATCGTAGAGCGAGCGTTGCAGGCCCTCCGGCTTGGCGCCGCTGGTCACGATCACGAAGCGCCCGATGGGCAGCTTCAGGCTCGCGGCCCGATCGACGGCGTCCTTGATCTCGGCGACCGACAGTTCGGCGCGCGCGTCGCGCAGCTCGCACTTGACCGCGGCCAGCCGCGGCCGCCCGCTGATCTCGACGAGGTTGATCCCTTTTTCGGCGCGTTCCGTGTCGCGGTAACGCTCGAGCTGGGGAAGCTGCCAGTGACGCCGCAGCAGCTTCAGACAGAGTCTTTCGAACTCGTCCGCGCTCCTGGGCAGCGGATATCCCGGGGCGAATTTAGCCATAGTGTAACATTTCATAACAGATTGACGAGTTGCTGGGAAGTCCCGCAACCGGCGGCCGCCGCGCCGGTCACTTTCGACCCTCCGGCCCCGCTGGTAGGATTACTTTTTCGCCATGCTCAGTCTCGACAACCTCTCCAAGTCCTACGGGGACCGCAAGATTCTGGACGGCGTCAGCTGGTCCATGAACGACGACGGGCGGGTCGGACTGGTCGGGCTCAACGGCGCCGGCAAGTCCACGCTGCTCAAGCTGGTCGCCGAGGTGATGCCCCCCGATGGGGGCCGCATCGCGCGGCCGCAGCGCACCCGCGTCGGCTACCTGGCGCAGGACGCACCCGAGATGGGCGGGCGCTCGGTGCTGCGCGAGACGCTGGCGGCGCTCGACCGGATGCAGGCGCTCGACGCGCGGCGCAAGGAAGTCGAGCAGATTCTCACCCGCGAACATTCCGGACCGATCCACGACGGCGCGCTGGAGGAACTCGGCAACGTGCTGACCGAGCTCGAGCGCCACGACTTTTACAGCGCCGAAAGCCGCGCGACCTCGGTGCTGTTCGGGCTCGGCTTCAGCGCCGACGATCTATCGCGCGACGTCGCGGAGTTTTCCGGCGGCATCAGGATGCGTATTGCGCTGGCCAAGCTGCTGCTCGACGCGCCCGAGTTCATGATGCTCGACGAGCCGACCAACCACCTGGACATCGAGGCGCGCAACTGGCTCGAGGATTTTCTCTGCGCCTACCAGGGCGGCATCATCCTGGTCTCGCACGATCGCTACTTCCTCGACCGCGTCACCAATCGCACCGTCGAGGTCTCGCGCGGGCGGCTCACCGAATACGTCGGCGGCTACTCGCGCTACCTGGTCGCGCGCGAGGAACGCTTCGCACTCGAAACCGCGGCGTACGAAAAGCAGCGCGAGGAAATCGAGCACATCGAAAGTTTCATCAGCCGCTTCCGCTACCAGGCGAGCAAAGCGCGTCTCGTGCAAAGCCGCATCAAGCAGCTCGACAAGCTCGAGCGCCTCGAGCCGCCCGAGGGCTCGCAGAAGCCGCCCGCGATCACGTTTCCGAAATGCGAGCGCAGCACGCGGCGTGTCTTCGAACTCAAGGGCGCGGTCAAGCGGTACGGCGCGCTCACGGTTTATGACGGCGTCGATCTGACGATCGAGCGCGGCGCACGAATCGCGCTGGTCGGACCCAACGGCTCGGGAAAATCCACCATGATGAAGCTGCTGGCCGGGATCGAGCCGATGACCGGCGGCGAGCGATTCGTCGGGCCCAGCGTGCAGGCCGGGTACTTCGCGCAGAATCTCGCCGAGTCGCTGAACTATGAGAAGACCGTCCTCGACGAACTCAGCGATAGCGCCGCGGGCCGCAGCATGGCGGAGCTGCGCTCGATCCTCGGCGCGATGCTCTTTTCCGGCGACGACGTGTACAAGCGCGTCGGCGTGCTGTCGGGCGGTGAGCGCGCGCGCCTGGCGCTGGCCAAGGTGCTCGTGCATCCGAGCAATTGCCTGCTGCTCGACGAGCCGACCAACAATCTGGACATCGTAGCGAAGGACACGCTGCTCGACGCGCTCCGCCGCTTCCCCGGCACCGTGATCATCGTCAGCCACGATCGCTTCATCCTGAACGAGCTGGTGACCGAGGTGCTCGAAGTCGGGCAGGGTCACGCGATTCGCTATCTCGGCAACTACGACGACTATCTCGCCAAGAAAGAGGCGATGGAAAATGCCGCCGCGGCGCCACAGCCCGCGGTGCGAAGCGGCACGCCGCATCTGCGCGATACACGCGGCAACAGCATCAACGGCAAGGTTGTGCGCACTGAAACGATCGAGACTGTCGCGAAAAGCACTGCGCCGAAAGCGCATCACGGCAGGGACGATCGCGATCCGGACCGCAAGCGCGAGCGCGCCGCAAAGCAGCGCAAGCAGATCGAAGCGCAGATCGAGCAGAAGGAGACGGAGCGCGCGGCGCTCACCGCCGAGATGGACGACCCGAACTTCTATCTCGCGCGCAAGGACGCCGACGAACTGATCGCGCGCTACGAACGGCTGGGCCGCGAGATCGAGAGGCTCTACGCGGAGCTGGTCAAGTTCGACGACACCGCCGCCATTTCGGAATGACCCTCCGTGCGGCGCGACGCTCAGCTACTTGAGGTCGCGGAAGAACTCGCGGATATCGGCCGCGAGCAGCGCCGGCTCCTCCATCGCGGCAAAATGCCCGCCCTTGGGCATCTCCGTCCAGCGCGTGACATTATACGCGCGCTCCGCCCAATGACGTGGCGGACGCGCGAGTTCGGCCGGGAACAGCGCAAGCGCCGTCGGCGCCTCGATCCGAGTGCCCGGCTTCAGCCGCCACGGATGATGCCGCGCCTCGTAGTACAGTCGCGTCGATGAATTTATCGACTGCGTGATCCAATAGATCATCACGTTGGTCAGCAACTCGTCGCGCGTGAAGCTCTTCTCGACGTCGCCGTGACAGTCGCTCCAGGTGCGAAACTTCTCGACGATCCAGGCGCACAATCCCGCCGGCGAATCGTTCAGCCCGTACGCCAGCGTCTGCGGCTTGGTGCCCTGAATCCATTGGTAGCCGGTCTCGTGGGTGCGAAATTTCTCCATGCTGGCGAGAAACACCTTCTCTTCCGGCGTCAGCTCGGGAGCGTTGCGGCCTTCGGTCGGACCGATCGCAATCATGTTGAGATGAATTCCGTACACGCTCGCTGCGTGCACCTCGCCGATTCGCGAGGTTATCGCCGCGCCCCAGTCGCCGCCCTGCACCGCGTAGCGCTTGTAGCCGAGCACGCCGGTCATCAGGCGCTGAAAGATGTCGGCAATCGACTGGATATTCATCGCGCGTGCGCGCGCGTGGTCCGAGAATCCGTAGCCCGGCAGCGACGGCGCGATCACCGTGAATGAATCCTTGGCGTCGCCGCCGTGCGCGGCCGGATCGGTGAGCATCGGGATGATCTTCATGAACTCGTAGACCGATCCCGGCCATCCGTGAATCAGCAGCAGCGGCTTGGGATTGGGCCCCTTGCCGTGTTCGTGGATGAAATGAACGCCAAGCCCGTCGACGTCGGCCTTGAAATGCGCGAAGCGATTGAGCTCGCGCTCGTGGGCGCGCCAGTCGTACTTTGTCCGCCAGTACTCGACGAGTTGCTTGACGTAAGCGAGGTTCGCTCCATACTCCCACCCAGTATCGGACACCTCGTCGGGAAAGCGCGTGCGCGCCAGCCGTTCGTTCAGGTCCGCCAGGACCGCGTCGGGCACTTCGATTCGAAACGCTACCGCCTTTGCTTCCGCCATTTTTGATTCTCCATCGTGCCGCGGCGCGCAGCCGCTCTCAGAGCAGGCCCGAGCCGGTTGCGGCGCGGGTGCTGCCGTCGCGCTTGAAGGCCTCGATCACGTGGCGCGCGATTTGCGTCATGTGAACTTCGTCGGCGCCGTCGACCAGCCGCGCCGAACGCGCGTGCCGCAGCATCGACTCCAGCGGCGTGTCGGTCGAGTAGCCGAGCGCGCCGTGCACCTGGATCGCGCGGTCGGTGATCTTCCACAGCATGTTCGCCACGTGATGCTTCGCCATCGAGACTTCCTGCCGAAACGGCAGCTTGCGCTCAATCAAGTACGCCGCGTGCAAGACCATCAGCTTCGCGGTGTAAAGTTCCATCGTCGATTCCGAGATCATGAACTGGATCGCCTGCTTGTCGATCAGCAAGCCGCCCTGCACCCGGCGCTCCATCGCGCGCTTCACCAGCATCTCGAGCGCGACCTCGGCGCTGCCAATCCATCGCATGCAATGCGCCAGCCGCGCCGGACCGAGTCGCACCTGCCCCAGCGTATGCCCCTGGCCGCGCGGTCCGAGCATCGCGTCGCCCGGCACCACGCAATTCTCGAGCACTATCTCGCAGTGATTGCCCTTCCCCGCCATCGTGTCGATATCGCGCACGATACGAAAGCCGGGGTTAGGTAGATCGACGATGAACGCGGAGTTGCGCGCCTGCGGCGGATCGGCATCGGGGTCGGTCTTGGCGATCACGATCGCGAACTTGGCGCCGTGCGCTCCCGAGATAAACCACTTGTGGCCGTTGAGCACCCAGTTGTCACCCTGCTTCACCGCCGCGGTGCGCAGCTGCGTGGGGTCGGAGCCCGCGGCCTCCGGCTCCGTCATCGCGAAGCACGATCTGATCTTGCCGTCGCACAGCGGTCGCAGGTACTTCTCCTTCTGCGCGGGCGTCGCGAAGTGCAGCAGCGTGTGCATGTTGCCCTCGTCGGGCGCCTGCACGTTCAGGATGAACGACGCGAGCCGGTTGCGACCGCACTCCGCCGAGACCATCGCGATCGCCATCGCGTCCAACCCGAGCCCGCCGAATTCCGGCGGCATGTGCGGCAGCCACAGTCCGCGCTGACGCGCCTTGCGGCGCAGATCGATAATTCCCTCGCGCCAGGCGCCGGACTTTTGCATCTCGGCCTCGGCCGGCTCGATCTCCTCCTTGATGAAGGCGCGAATCTTGTCGCGAATTTCGAGCACGTGCGCGGGCATCGTGAAATCGATCGGCATCGCTTGTTACCTCGGGGAAGGTCTCAGAATTACGCTCAAAGTGGTACAGGGAATCGTGCGATTTCGTCAACCCGATGTCCCACGCTGGCGCCGCGTTGCGCATTTGTGCGATAGGGACAGCGCGATCGTTTGCGGGGCATCGCTCGCACAACATCAACGGAGGAATTATTCATGGCGCAAGGCAAACTCGCGGACCGCGTCGCAATCGTAACCGGCGGCGCATCGGGAATCGGCAAAGCGGCAGCCGAGAATTTCGCGGCCGAGGGCGCGAAGGTTATCGTCGCGGACCTGGAGAGCAGCACCGGCGCCAAAATCGCCGCAGCGATCGGCGGCACATTCGTCCCCACCGACGTGCGCGAGGCCAAACAGGTCGAGGCGCTGGTCAAGCACGCGACCGACAAGTTTGGCCGGCTCGACGTGATGTTCAACAACGCCGGAATCGGCGTCTCGGTGCCGCTGCTCGAAACCACCGAGGAGGATTATCGCCGCACCATCGGCATCGACCTCGACGGCGTGTTCTGGGGCCTCAAGTTCGGCGGCAAGGTGATGGTCGCGCAGCGGCGCGGCGCGATCGTCAACACGGCGTCGGTCGCCGGGCTGATCGGCAGCCCCGGACTTTCAGCTTACAACGCCGCCAAGCACGGAGTGGTCGGCTTGACGCGCAACGCGGCGCTCGAGTTCGCCCCGTTCGGCGTGCGCGTGAATTGCATCTGCCCCGGCGTGATCGAGACGCCGCTGGTGCTGAACATGTTCGGCGGGATGGAAGGCGCGCGCAAAATGCTCGACGCGATGCATCCGCTCGGCCGCATGGGCCAGCCGACAGAGATCGCCAAGGCGGTCACGTTCCTGGCGTCCGACGACGCGTCGTTCATCACCGGACACGCGCTTGCGATCGACGGCGGAATCATGGCCGGTATTGGCGCGCAAGCGAATCCGTTCGCCGACGTCGCCAACACCAACCGCTGAAGGTTGCAGTACGACTAGTCCGCCTGCTTCGCATCCTGCGGCGCGGACTGCTGCGAATCCTGGTAGCGCTTGAGCCCCCACTCTGCCCACGTGCGCAGCTTGGGATCAGTCTCGTCGCGCAGGATCGTGCCGAAGATCCGCGCGATGCGACGCTCCGGCTTCTGAATTGCCAGCGTCAACGCCGCCGTCCGGCGCACCTTGATGCTCTTGTCCTCGCGCAGCCGTTCGGCCAGCAGCGGCACCGCGTCGATCGGATTCTCGCCGCCCTTGCATCGGTCGCAGCCGAGTGAATGCACCGCCGCCTTGCGGACCTTCAATTTCGGATCGTGCAGCGTGAGCACCAGGCGCCGCAGCGATTCGACGTCCCAGTGATGGTCGAGAAACATCGCGCACCACTGCCGCACGCGCCACTCCGGATGCGACAGGCCGGCGCGGACTTCCGGCAGCGCCGCATCGCCCGCTTTCTGCAATTCAGCCCATGCCGCCAGCAGCGTCTCGCGATTGGCGAGCTGCTCGACGTACTCCGAAATATTGCTTTCCTGTTGAGCCATCTTTTTTTCCCTCCCGCCGACGGGTTCGCTCCCTCAAATCAAAAACCCCGTGCTGCCTGACCGGTATTCTCGGTCCGACGAACACGGGGTGTCCCCGTCTTCGCTCAGGCGATGCGCCGACGCTGTCGGCTGCAAAGCCCGGATATTTTGTGCCGCCGCGTCGGACGTCGGCGACCGCTGGTTTAGGGCGGCCGTCCTCCCTCGCGGCACGGTCGGCACGACGATCATAGCCCGCGCGCGTTCAGAGTCAACAGTTCCTGCGACGGGTGATACACAGCGGGGACGGCTTGAGGATGCCGCCGTGTCGGACGTCGGCGTGACACTTTTTACGGCGCCACGTGCTCCCTCGCGGCACGGTCGGCGATCGCGATCATAATCCTGCGCGGCACGCAGTCAAGCTCGCACGCGCGCCGCGCTATTTTTTCGCGAGTGCTTGCTTCGCAAGCTCGCTGGCAGCCCGAGCGTCGAGGCTGGCGCCGAACTTCTCGCGCAGCGCCTTCATGATCGGACCCATCTGCGATGCGCCGCCCGCGATAGCCGCCGCAATCTCCGCGCGCACCTGCTCGGCCGACGCCGCCGCCGGCAGATACGACTCCAGTATCCTGGCCTCGGTTTCGTTCTGCTCGATCAAATCAGCGCGCGCAGCCTTGCGCGCGAAGTCCAGTGCCTCTTCGCGCTTGGCCCGCTCGCGCTTGAACACTTGCAGAATTTCGTCGGTGGTGGCCTCGGTTTTGGGCGTGCGCTTCTCGTCGGTTTCGAGGCGCGAGATCTCAGCCAGCACGCTGCGCAGCGTCATCGTGCGCAGCTTGTCACCGCTTTTCATCGCGGCCTTCAAATCATTTTGAATTTTATTTTTCAAACTTCGGTTTCTTCAGAGCTTTAGAAGTTGCGCGGCAACGACGAGCGGACCCGGGCGCGCACGATACGTGCGCCGCGCTCGGTCGTGCAGCGGTCTCAACCTCGTGGTTGCGGTGCGCCGGCTATTTCTTCTTCGCCGGCGCTGCAGCGGCTGCTGCGGCCGGGGCGCCGGCGGCGCCCGGAGCGGCTGCGACGACCGGGTTCCCGTTTACGTCGACTTCCTGCCACTTCGGCGGTTCGACCTCGGTCCACTTGCTGCCCTCGAGCTTGTAGTTGAACACCAGCACCTTCTGCTTGCCGGTCGCCTTGCCCTTGCCCTCGCCGCTCTTGGGTGGCGTGTATTCGGGCGCCTGCAGCTTGGCGAGCACGTTCCACTTCCCCTCTTTCATCGTCGGCAGATACAAAAACTTCGCGTGCTCGAGATCGACGTACGGCTTGCCCGACGACTTCTTCTCGCTCTCCTCGCTGAGATAGCTGTCGGACTCGTTCGCCACCGTTTCGGAAAGCTGCTGGCGCTGCGCCGCGGGAATCGGATTTTCCTTGGCCGGACCGGGTGCGCTCGGACCGCCGGGACCGGCGTTGCTGAACAGAGATTTCTTTACCTCGATTGCGGATGCGCTTCCGGGCGAAAACAATGCCAGAGCCAGCAGACCCGCCATCGCCAGAGTAGTAGCTGGTTTCGGTGCCATGCCGCCCTCACCTCCTCTTGGGATTGGCGTTATATCATGCTGTGTTTGGATTAGCACGATTTCGCGGACTCGCAAGCAGTGCGCAAAGGGGGAGCGCGGCGGGGGCTCAGCGGGCGGCGCTCGCCTCGGTCAGCGCGAATCGAATCGGCACCAGCACCCAGCTTTCGATTGGTAAGCCGGCGCGTCTGGCCGGGATGAATCGCCATCGCTCGCGGACGGTCGCGAGTGCCGCGTCGTCCAGCGCGTCGTAGCCCGAGCTTTCCGCCAATTCGGCGCGCTCGACCCGGCCGTCGTCGCCGACGAGCACGCGTATCGTCACGACACCCTGCTCGGCGCGGCGCCGCGCGGCGGCCGGATACGCCGGCGGCGGATTGCGGGCGTAGTCGGCGTGCGCGATCGAGATGCCGTCGCCGATTTGATTTCCATCGCCGGCTCCGTTTCCCGTATCGCCTGATCCGGCTGAAACATTCGGTCCCCGCGAGTCCGCTCCCCGATGCTGCGGCTGGCCGACGTTATCGCCGTCGCGCGCCGCGGACGAAGCCCGCGTCGCACGCGCAGCGGAACTCGCTGCAACCGGCGCGATACTCGCGACTTCGGCGCTGGTCGGCTCGACGTCATGCACAACGACGCGCGCGCGCCGCGCCGCGGACGCACTCGCGCGAGGTTTCTCACCGATGCGCAGGTTGGTTAACGCGGCGGCAGCGCGAATCGACGCCAGCGCACGTCGATTCTCGCCGTTCGCTCCCGCGCCGGTCGCCCCGTCTCCCAAGTCGACGAAGTACGCAAGCACCCGGTCGCCACCGGGCCTCGCGATTGGACTGGCGAAAAAAACGATTGCCGCGATCAGCGCGACGTGCGCCGTTATCGACGCGCAGAACGCCGCCAGATGCCGTCGCGGGCGGAGCGCGTCCCGCCCCGCTCCGAAATGAGAATTGTGTAACCCTTCGTCCAACGTCGCCCCGGCCCTGACTTCGCATCGTCGAGTGGCCAGGAGCGGTCGGACGCTGCCGCGCGAATCCGCGACAGCAAGACGTGACTCTCCTGAAGCCTCCCACGCCCGCGAAGGTAGTTGCGGCTCCTTCGATTCGCGCGGTCATCTGGCTCGACGGGCGTTTTCAAGCGCCCGGCTTACAGTTGCGGGGCAGCGCCGGCATCTCACCGGCTTCCCCGCGCGAATCTCACTGAAACACTACGCGGCCCGCGCTGAGAGTCAATCGCCCCGCGGATGAACAAGAAGAACTGTCGGATGCGGGGCTC
>DASQHV010000088.1:0-13436 GCA_035631915.1 Candidatus Acidiferrales bacterium
GACTACGCTCGGGATGTGCTCGGCGGCGACGCCTTCGAGCCCGCGCTCGAGCTGGCGTCGCACGACTTCGCGCGCGCGGCCGCCGTCGTGTTCTTCCTGGGTTTCGCCGACGCACAGTATCGGAGTCATCCGATGTTTCAGTGCGGCGAGCACCTTCTTGTTGATGAGCTCGTCGGGCTCATGAAAGACGTGGCGGCGCTCCGAATGGCCGAGGATAACGTGCGTGACGCCGTACGCTTTAAGCATCGGGGGCGACACCTCGCCGGTGAAGGCGCCCTTGTCCTCGTAGTGCATGTTCTGCGCGCCAAGCGCGATCGAGGAGCCGGCCAGCGCCTGCGCGACCGCGGGAATCATCACGTCCGGCGGCGCGACCATCAGCTCGCGATCCTTCTCCAGCGTATGCGAATCGCGATCGATCTCGGCGCGGAGCCCGGCAATCAGCGCGCGCGCCTCGAGCGGCGCGAGGTTCATCTTCCAGTTTCCAGCGATCAGTTTTTTTCGCACGTGCGTGTCCCGCTTGTGGTCATGGTTCGAGCGCCTTGACGCCCGGCAATTCGCGCCCTTCCAGGAATTCCAGCGTCGCGCCGCCGCCGGTCGAGATGTGCGTGAACTTGTTGGCCCACGGCGCGTGTGCGACCGCCGCCGCGGTATCGCCGCCGCCGATTATCGACTTTACGCCCGCCTGATTCGCAAGCGCCTCCGCCACGCGCATCGTGCCGGCCGCGAATGCTGGGTTCTCGAACATTCCAAGCGGTCCGTTCCAAACGACGGTTTTCGCGCGAGCGATCTCGGCGATGAACGCGTCGACGGTTTGCGGACCGATATCGAGGCCCATCAGCTCGGACGGAATTTCGCTGACGGTGGACGCCGTTGCGCCGGCGTCAGGAGTGTATGCGACAACGTGATCGGTCGGCAGCAGGATTTTGACGCGCTTGTTCGCCGCAGCGGTGAGCAGCTCGCGCGCCAGTTCCACCTTGTCGTCCTCGACGCGCGAGCGTCCGACCGCGATACCCTGAGCCTTCAGGAACGTATACGCCATCGCGCCGCCAATCAGGATCGCGTCGACTTTGGTGATCAGATTTTTGATGACGCCGATTTTGTCCGAGACCTTGGCGCCGCCGAGTATCGCGATAGACGGGCGCTGGGGATTCTCGGTAACCGCGCGCAGCGCCTCCAGCTCGCGCATCATCAGGAATCCCGCGGCGCGCTCAGCGAGAAATTTCGTGACGCCGACGGTCGAGGCGTGGGCGCGATGCGCCGTGCCGAACGCGTCGTTCACGTAGACCTGCTTGTGGCGCGCGAGCTCGTGCGAGAAGTCGCGATCGTTGGCTTCCTCCTCGGCGTGGAAGCGCAGGTTCTCGAGCAGGATCGCCTCGCCGGGCTTGAGCGCTTCGATCATCCGGCCGGTGTGATCGCCGATACAGTCGGGCGCGAGCGCGACCTTGATCCCAAGCGCGGCCGACAGGTACTCGGCGACGGGCTTCAGGCTGAGCTCCGCGCTGCGCTCCTTGGGGCGCCCCAGGTGCGAGCACATCACCGCGGTGCCGCGCTGCTCAAGGATGTAGCGAATGGTGTCGAGGCTCGCGTCGATGCGCGCGCTGTCCTGGATTTTTCCCTCGTGCAGCGGCACGTTGAAATCACATCGCAGGAGCACCTTCTTGTTCGCCAACTGAAGGCGCGTGATCGGCAGGGCAGGCATCGCTCGCTGTGGTCGACAGTTCGCTTACAGCTTTTGCGCGACGAACGCCGTGATGTCCGCGAGGCGATTCGAGTAGCCCCACTCGTTGTCGTACCACGAGAAAAGTTTGACCAGCCGCTTGCCGATCACCTTGGTGAGCGGCGCGTCGAAGATCGACGAGTGGGGATTGCCGTTGAGGTCGACGGACACCAGCGGCGCCTCGCTGTACTCGAGGATGTTTTTCAGCGCGCCGTCGGCCGCCGCTTTCATTGCCGCGTTGATCGATTTTTCGTCGGCGTCCTTCTCCACCGTCGCCGTGAGATCGACAACCGAGACGTTGGGCGTCGGCACGCGAATGGCCAGGCCGTCGAGCTTGCCCTTGAGCGCGGGCAGCACCAGGCCGATCGCCTTCGCCGCGCCGGTCGATGTCGGAACCATCGAGACTGCAGCCGCGCGGGCGCGCCGCAAATCCTTGTGCGGGCCGTCCTGCAGGCTCTGGTCCGAGGTGTAGCTGTGAACCGTGGTCATCAGGCCGTGGACGATGGTGAAGTGTTCGTGCAGAACCTTGGCGATCGGCGCGAGGCAGTTGGTGGTACACGACGCGTTGGAGATGACGTCGTGCTTGCTCGCGTCGTAAGCCTCCTGGTTGACGCCGAGGCAGAGCGTGACGTCGGCGCCGTCGGCCGGCGCGCTGATGACGACCTTTTTCGCGCCCGCAGCGAGGTGCATCGCGGCTTTGTCGCGCGCGGTGAACAGCCCGGTCGATTCGACCACGACCTGCACGCCGAGCTTGCCCCACGGCAGCTTGGCGGGATCGCGCTCGGCCAGCACCTGGAACGGCTTGCCGTCGAGGAAGATGCTGCCGCCTTCGGCCTTGACCTGGTGGCGGAGCACGCCGTGGATGGAGTCGTATTTGAGCAGATGGGCCAGCGTGGCTGCGTCGGTAATGTCGTTGACGGCGACGACTTCGAGATTCGCCTTGGTAAGCGCCGCGCGCATGAACATCCTGCCGATTCGGCCGAAGCCGTTGATCCCGATTTTTATCGCCACCGTCGATTCCTCCTGCGGACAATTCTCGCTTGGGCCAGCCCGCGACGCCCGAACCTTAAATAAGTTTTGATCAAATTTTCAAGGGCGCTGTATAAACAATTCTACGCCGGGTCGGTGGTACGAATCACTATGCGGCGTTGCGCGTACTCATTCGATGAGGCGAGTGGGTGCCGCGCGCGACGAACGGCTGGTTTTGCGCGCGCCGATACCCGTATAATTGGACGATTCTCAGGCTGGGTGGCGGGATTATGCTCCATCAGGTGAGCGGTGCGGCCGGGTTGGGTGTGGTGGAATTGGTACTGGGCACGGGTCCGGTCGTGGCCGCCGTGCTGTGGATCCTGGTCGCCTTCTCGATCGGGAGCTGGGGAATCATCCTCTACAAGCTGGTCCAAATCTCGCGCGCGCGGCGTGAGTCCGAGCACTTCATCGCGATCTTTTGGGAGTCGAAAAATCTCAATGCGATCCACACCGCGAGCGTCGGGCTGAATCGCAGCCCGGTCGCGCAGGTGTTTCGCGCCGGCTACCAGGAACTGCTGCAACTGACGCGTGCGAAGCGCCAGGCCGTCGGCGCCGACAGCAGCTTCTCGACCGACCTGGGCGGGGTCGCCAACGTGATGCGCGCGATGAAGCGCCAGGAGAACGTCGAGCTGACCAAGCTGGAGACCGGCATCACGTTTCTGGCGACCACCGGTTCGTCGTGCCCGTTCATCGGGCTGTTCGGCACGGTGTGGGGAATCATGACGGCGTTCCTGGGGCTCTCGGCGTCGCACACGTCGAGCATCCAGGCGGTCGCGCCGGGAATCGCGGAGGCTTTGATCACAACGGCGGTCGGCCTGGTCGCGGCGATACCGGCGCAGATGTTCTACAACTATCTGATCGCGCGGGTGCGCGTGCTGGCCACCGAGATGGATAATTTTACGGCCGAATTTTTGAATATCGCCGAACGTCACTTCCTGTCGTAGCCCGCGTGAAAAAGTAAAAGGCAAAACGTGAGAAGCTGATGGCCTTCGAACCGGGACAGCGCGGGCAAATGGTCTCGCAGATTAACGTCACGCCGCTGGTGGACGTGATGCTGGTGCTGCTCGTCATCTTCATGGTGACGGCGCCGATAATCCAGCAGGGCGTCGAGGTTACGCTGCCCAAGGTCAAGGCGGGCGCGCTGGCGGGCAAGGACGAGCAGTTCGTCGTGTCGATCACGAAGTCGAGCGAGATTTACCTCAACGACGCGAAACTCTCGCCCGAGGAACTGACCGACAAGCTAAGGGCGATTTCCGTGGAGCGTCCCGACCGCCAGGTTTTCATCCGCGCCGACGACCAGGTGCCGTACGGCGAAGTGATCCGCACGATGGCCGCGGTCAAGGCCGCGGGAATCGAAAACGTCGGGATGGTGACCGATATGCCGACGCCCGACGGCACGAGCGCGGCGCCGGGCAGGGGCGAGCGTGGCAGCGCAGGACCATAGTGGCGACGAGCAACCGTCACGCGCCGGATACATCGCGGCGATCGTCGTCTCGGCGCTTGGCCATGTCGCACTCGTCGCGCTGGTCCTGTTCGTGGCGCCGGCCTACATGCGCGCCACCCCCGCCGATGTGCCTTCCTACACGGTGAAGATTGTCGACAACATTCCGGCGGGCGACTTAGGGACTCATTTGCCGCGCATCAATCGAAGCCTGGAGCGTCGCGCGCAGCCGGCGCCGCCGAAGCCCGCGGAATCGAGCGTCAAGACCACGCCGCCGAAGATAGAGCTCGCGCCGGACAGCGATCCCAACGCGCTCGCGCTGAACACCAGGACGGGACCCACGCCGACGATCACGCCGACGCCGGAGCCGACGCCGGAACCGACAATTGCGCCGACGCCGGAGCCGTCGCAATCGATTGAGCCGACGCCGAAACCGAAGAAACACGCGACGCCCCGCCCCACCCCGCAGCCGGCGAAGCGCAACCCGTCGAAGCCCGAATCAACGGTGGCGCGCGCAAAACCGGCCGCGACTCCCAACGTGGCGGCGCGGCTGGCCGAGTTGAAGCGCAAGAATTTTGAAGAACACGTGAAGGCGATGGCGAAGAAGGCGGCGGAGGAGAAAAAGCTCGCCGCGGCAGAGGCCACCAGCGACGACGATGAAAGCATCGACGATTCTGCGGACGATAGCGCGGGCGGCGGGCCGGTCGCAGCCAAGGTCGCTACGAACGGCTCTGGGATGGGAATCGGCGTGGGCACGGGCAGCGCCGGCATTCTACAGGACCCCGAGTTTATCCTGTACTATAAGACCGTGCAGGATCAGATTAAGAAGGCGTGGAGCTTCACCGGCGGATCGAACGACCTTACGGCGACCGTCGATTTCGCGATCCGTCCCGACGGCACGCTGGCCGGTCTGAAGGTGGGTCACAGCTCGAATGACACCGGCTTCGACGATTCGGTAATTCGCGCGATTCGCTTCGCCGCTCCGTTTCCGGCGCCGCCGGAGAAATTCCGCGATCAATTCTCAGCCGGGATCGAGGCGGTCTTCCAACTCGGCGAACTCAAATCCTGATCTCAGAAGCAGTGAGGGACGCGGCGATAGAAGTCGCAAAGGCGGAGGAGTCGGTGGCCGATGAGTGAGGAGTTCGACCGGGCGCGTCAAATCGAAAGCAAACATGTTCCGATAACCTTTATGGCAAAGAAGCGAACGACCATTGGATTGACTCTGCTGTTCGCGATCGCGATTGCGATCGCCGCCACCGTGCGGACCGCTGGAGCGCAACCGATCCAGATGAAGATCGTGGGTCCGGGCGCGGAGCTGTGGCCGATCGCGGTTTCGGGGCTGAAGGTGAGCGGCGGTGACGACGCGAACCGCATGGCCACCGATTTCGCCGGAACGCTCCGCCGCGACCTGGAGCTGTCGGGATATTTCAGGCTGATCGATCCGCACGCGTACATCGAGGATCCGCAAACGTCGGGCTTTGAGCTCGGGCAATTCAACTTCGCCGATTGGAAATCGATCCACGCAGATTTCCTGGTCAAGGGATCGATCGCGAAGGCCGACTCAGGGGTCAAGGTAAGCGCGTATCTCTTTGACGTCGCGCAGCAGCGCCTGATGATGGGCAAGAATTTCACCGGCGACGCGGATGACGTGCCGCAGATGGCGCGCCGATTCGCCGACGCGATCCTGAAGTCGGCAACCGGGCAGCGCGGGCCATTCGACTCGAAGCTCGCGTTCGTCTCGAACGCTGGCGGGCGTTTCAAGGAAGTCTATACGCAGCCGCTGGACGGCCGCGGCCTGTTCAAGCTCACCGACAATCCAACGATCAACCTGTTCCCGAGTTTCGATCGCAGCGCGCGCCATCTGCTGTACCTTTCGTTCAAGACGATGGAGCCGGCGCTGTACCTGGCCGATCTCAAAACGCAGACCGAGGCGCGGCTCGACAGCCCGCACGGCCGCGTGATCGGCGGGGCGATTTCGCCGGACGGCGAGCGAGTGGTGGCGGCGATCGAGCGCAGCGGCATCACCAATCTGTATCTGCTGACCAGCGCGGGCGCCGAAGTTCGCAAGCTGACTGACACCAACGGCATCAACGTGAGCCCGAACTTTTCGCCCGACGGGCGCACGCTGGCATTCACCTCGGATCGTTCGGGATCGCCGCAGATCTACCTGATGGATTTGGGGGGTGGCGCGCCGCGCCGCGTCACGTTCAAGGGCGACTACAACACGACGCCTGCGTTCTCGCCCAAGGGCGACCGGCTCGCATACCAGAGCCGCGCGAGCGGGCGCTTCGACATCTGGACGATAGCGGTCGGCGGCGGCGAGCCGGAACAACTGACCGACGGCAACGGCTCCAACGAGTATCCAAGCTGGTCCCCGGACGGGCGTTACATCGCGTTCAGCTCGACGCGCGCGCGCCGCTCGCGGATCTATATTATGATGATCAGTAACCGCAAGATTATTTCTGCGTTGACGGAGGGTAAGGGTGATGATTCCTGTCCAGCATGGTCGTGGTGGTTGGAAGATTAGTCGCGCGGCGATAGTCAGTGCGACGGTGGTGGTGGTGAGTCTCGGCGCGATGCTGGTGGTCGTGGGTTGTTCGTCGAAGAAGACTACCGGCGTCAACGGCGAGAATACGGCGGACGCCAGCAAACTCGGCTCAAGCGACGTAAACGGGACCGGCAATTCGCTGGAAGATTGGCAGAAGGGCCGGCTCTCGCAGGGACCGCTCAGCGACATACATTTCGGGTACAACGAATCGACCATCCAGGAGCAGGACGGATCGGTCCTGCGCACCAACGCGAGCTGGCTGCAGGCCCACGCCGACACGCGCGTGCAGGTGGAGGGTCATTGCGATGAGCGCGGTTCCGAGGAATACAATATGGCGCTCGGCGCAAAGCGCGCGCAGGCCGCGAAGGATTACCTGGTGACGCTCGGAATCAGCGGTGGCCGCATCTCGACGATCAGTTACGGCAAGGAACTTCCGATGTGCACCGAACACGACGAAAGCTGTTGGGCGCAGAACCGGCGCGACCACTTCGTGGTCAGCAAATAAGGATTGCGGCAAGTGCGAGTGATTAAACCATCAATCGTCGGCGCGGCGGCGATCGCGGCGGCATCGATGCTGGCGGGATGCACGGCGCAGAACGACCTTCAGCAGCTGAATCAGAACGAGTTCACGCTGCGCGGGATGATCGCCAGCGACCGTCAGCAAATCGACGCCTTGAAGCAGCAGATCGGCCGGCTGAACGACCAGATTTCGGTGCTCCAGCACGGCGCCGCGGGCGCGGGCGGTGACGCGTCGTCGATGAGCGAGCGCGTCGCGAGCCTGGAGTCGGAAGTGAAATCGCTGCAGGCCGGGATGGCGGCGGCGCCGGGTGCGATACCGCCGGTCGCCGGGGCGGGAGATTCGGCTGGCGCGGCGGCGCCGGCCCCGGGCATCGCGTCGGCAGCGGCGCCTCCAGCACCGGCGCCTGCGGTGGAAGTGCGCCCGACGTGGCCGGCCGAGCTCGACGATGAAATCGCCGCGGCGAAGAGCTCGAGCGAGCCGGGCGTGAAGCTCTATCGCGAGGGACTCGACGCGATGAAAGCCGGCAAGTATCCGCTCGCGGTTTCCAAGTTCACCAAGCTGCAGCACGCCTATCCAAAGTCCGAACTCAGCGAGCCGGCTGAATACTTCACGGCCAACGCACTGTACGAGACCGGCGGCTACGATCAGGCGATTTTGCAGTTCAACGACCTCGTGATGCGATATCCGAAGGGAAAATTTGCGGCCACCGCGCAGCTGCGCGAGGCGCAGGCATTCCTCAAGATCAACGATCCGATCGACGCCAAGCTGACCTTGAAAAAACTGGTTGCCGATCACGCAGGCACGCCGCAGGCCAGCGCCGCCAGCACCCTGATGAATAACCTGGCGAGCAATTGAGCGGCGAACACCGGCGCGAGCGAGCGTGAACCGGAAAATCGCCGCGTTCGATTTCAGATGGAGATAATTCGCGACCTTGAAGCGCTCGCGCGCCACCCCTACCCGGTGACGGCGCTCGGAAATTTCGACGGCGTCCATTTGGGGCATCGCGCAATCCTGAAAGCGGCCATGGATCGCGCGCGCGCGGCGGGCGGCACCGCTTTCGCGCTCACGTTCGATCCGCTGCCCGCGAAATTGCTGGTGCCGGAGCGGGCGCCGCAGTTGATCCTGGCGCCCGACGACAAGCTCGAACTGCTGCGCCTCTCGGGCATCGACGGCGTGATCGTGCTGAACTTCACGCGCGAGCTGAGCCGGCTTACGCCGCGCGAATTCGTGCGCGACTACCTGCTCGGCAAAATCGGCGCACGCGAAGTGGTGGTCGGCCACAGCGTCAGCTTCGGGCACGAGCGCGCCGGCAACGCGTCGGTGATGGTCGAGTTGGGGCGCGAGTTCGGGTTCGACACCACCGTGGTCGGACCGGTCAAGGTCGGCGGGCTGGAAGTCAGCTCGACCAAGGTGCGCGAGCTGATTCGCGCGGGCGATTTGCGCGGCGCGGCGAAGCTGCTGGGCCGCCATCATTTCCTGCGCGGCGTGGTAGTCCGCGGACGCGAGCGCGGCCGCACGATCGGATTTCCAACCGCAAACCTGGAGTGCGCAACCGAATGCGTCGCGCCCGACGGGGTGTACGCAACGCGCGTGGTGCTGGACGACGGCGCCTACGGCTCGATCACGAACATCGGGATGCGCCCGACGTTCGCCGAGTCGGTGCGCTCGATCGAAGCGCACATCTTCGATTTCGATCGCGACCTCTACGGGCGCACGATCAGGCTCGAGCTGATCGAGCGAATTCGCCCCGAGCGCAAATTCGACGGCGTCGAAGCGCTGAAGAGTCAGATTGCGCTCGATCTCAGCAAGGCGCGCGAGATACTCGCGGCGGCTTGAGCGTTACCTCAGTTTTGCGGCGGGCTCGACCCAAGTCTGGCCGAGGCGCTCGACCCAGTTCGGGATTCGCGCCTCGTCGTCTGGTGGAGTCGAAATAATCACCAGCTCGTGCACGCCGGCAGCCGCGTATTTCTTGAGATCGTCGGTCGTGATTTTTCGCGTGTACGGAGACACGATGATTTCGATTGCGGCGGGATCGCGGCCGTTGGCGGCCGTCATCGCGTGAAGCTTGCTCACCAATGGCGCGGCGTCGTCAGGACCGACATTGAAACCGAACCATCCGCTGCCGATATCGGCGACGCGCTTGAGCGCGGGCCCGCTTTCGCCGCCGAAGATCACCGGTAGCTCTGCGCCGCGCACCGGTTTCGGGTAACTCTTAGCGCCGTCGAAGTTCACGAACTCGCCGTGATAGCTGGCGGCGTCGGCGGCCCACAGCCGGCGCATCACTTCGATATATTCGCGCGTGCGCTGCGCGCGCCGCTCGAACGGAATCCCGAGCGCGGCGAATTCTTCGGCCGACCATCCGATCCCGACGCCGAATGCAAACCGGCCGCCGCAAAGGCGGTCCAGGCTCGCAATCTCCTTCGCCAGTACCAGCGGATTGTGCTCGGGCACGAGGCAGATTCCGGTCGCCAGTCGAATCGACTTCGTCACTGCGGACGCAAACGTCAGCGTGATGAACGGATCGAGCCAGTCGGCGCCGCCCGGCAGCGGGAACTCACCGCCTGCGCTGTACGGATACTTCGAGTTCTGGCGATCGAAGAGCACCACGTGCTCGCCCACCCACAGCGTCGCGATGCCGACGCGCTCGGCCGCCGACGCGGTCTTTAGAATCGCGCCGGGGCGCGCGCCGCTTCCGATCCCCAGCGCGAAGAGTCCGACCTTCATGTTGTCACTCTCTGACGACTAATTCGGCTTGACGAACTTCAGCATGAAGCGATCGGTCTCGCCGCGATGCGCGAAGACTTTCCACGTACGATCGTCCTCGGGATGTCTCAGCGCGTTGGACGCGCCATCCAGCTTGAAGCCGGCTTTTTCGATCTGCGCGATCTCGAAATCTTCGTCGATTCGATGCAGCGTCGTGGCGTCCGCGTCGCCCGTCCCCGCCTTCGCGCTGTGATCGACGATTCCGTAAATCCCGCCCGGCTTGAGCGCCTTGAACACTGCGGCGTTGACGTTCTCGGGATGCATCTTGAAGCCCACGATGTCGTGATAGTTGAGGTGGATGATTACGGCGTCGAGCGAGCCCGGCGGCACCGGTAGCAGGTCGGGCGCGTCGAACGGTTTGCGAATCGCGACGACGTTTTTCAGCGCGGGCTCCTTGAGGCGCGCTTCCCAGCTGTCGCCGATTTTCTTGAAGGCTTCGGGAAACGGGATGTTCTGCGAGTAAACGGTGCCGGTCGGTCCGACGATTCGCGATTCGATCTCGGTCATGTAGCCGCCGCCTGCGAAGACGTCGGCAACCTTCATCCCCGGCTTGATTCCGTAGAACGCCATGATCTGATCGGGCTTGCGTCCGGCGTCGAGCTTCTTGTCGTCGGCGGGACGATCGGGAGCGTTGATCGCGGCGGTAACTTCCTTGGGAATGGCGGTGGCCGGAAGCGGCGCCGTCTCGGAAATCGTCGCGGCGAGCGACGGCGTCATCAGCGCGCTCGACGGCGCGGCGAACGCGGTCGCAACGATGAGTGCAAACGCAATCGACCCACCAAACCTGCTCAGCGTGATGGACATACTCGAATCTCCCCGGTTGTGGCCGCTTTGAGAGCGGCGATGAGCGAATCCATTACACCCGCTCGGCGCGGTGTGGCTAGCATGTTTCTGCGGCGCGCCGGCGTATCACTCTGACGACGCCGCCTTCTCCGGCGCCACTGCGACGATGGGCGGCTTCACGTCGGCATGCGCCCACGCCTTCTTGAACTGCTCATCGACGGCTGCGGCCTCTTCGGATGCGTTGCGCGCGTGCAGGCATTGCGCGAGTCCATTGAGCGACCATCCGTTTTCCGGATCGCGCTTCAGGTCGTCGCGGAAGTCCTGCTCGGCGTCGGCGATTTTGCCGTCGGCAAGCAGTTCCATGCCGAGCGTCTCGCGCACCGGGTAGTACCACGCGGGCGGCTCTTCGTAGTTGAGCGAATCCTCTATCGCGACCGCGTCTTGCAGATGCTTGATCGCGTCGTCGTGCTGATTTTTCGCCGCCGCTATTTCGCCCGCGAGCGTCGCCGAGCCGAGCTCGAGCAGACGCTTGGCGCTATTGAAGCCGACGATGCGATCGGCGGGCGTTGCCGCGGCGATCGCGTCGAGTTGCTTCTGCTCGGCCTCCGCCTGATCAACCTTGCCCTTGGCCGCAAACGCGAGGCCGCGCGCGTAGTGCCAGACGCCGTTCAGGTAAGGGAACTCCTTCGGCGGCGCGGAATCCTTGAGAATCGCGTTCCACTGGCCGAAGCGGGCCTGCGTGAAGTAGCGCGTCGGCAGCGTGAACTCGCCCATCGGCATCTGCCGGATCATCGCGAGCGACTCGGGCGACATCGCCACCGCTTCAAGCTGGCGCGAGGCCCTGGTCGCGTCCTTGCTATCGCCCTCCATCATGTACGCCGCCCACAGGAACTGGATGTTGTGCGGGTAGTACATCATCGGATAGACGCCCTTGGGATCGCGTGCGCGAAAATAAATCTTGTCGGCTTTGATCGCGTCCAGGTTCGCGTTGGCCGCCGCCTGATAGTTTCCGGTGCGGATATAGATGTGCGCCGGCATGTGCACGACGTGTCCGGCGGCGGGCGCCAGCTTCCCAAGCCGACCCGCGGCATCGAGCGCGCGGCCCGGATCGGGCGACGCTTCGACGGCGTGGATGTAGTAGTGATTGGCGCCGACGTGATCGGGATATTTCTTCAACACCCCTTCGAGCGTCGCAACGATCTCGTCGGTGCCTTCGATCGGCTTGCCGTCGGCGGTCCACAGCGACCACGGATGCAGATCCATCATCGCCTCCGCGAACAGCACGGCGGCGTCGGGGTCGTCGGGATTGTCGTGCGCGACACCGCGCATCGCATCGGCGTATGCGCGCTGCAACTGATCGTTCATCTTGCCGTCGGCGGCGTAGCGCTTGGCCAGCGCGTCTATATAAGCGCGCTCCTCAGTGCTCGCGTTCGACTCCAGCGATTGCGCCTTCTTGATCGCTTCGTACGCTGCCTTACCGCGCGCGGTGTCTTCAGGCTGGTTGATGTTCGGACCGAGCGAGAGCGCAATCCCCCAATACGCCATCGCCATCTCGGGGTCGCGGCGCGCCGCCTCCTTGAACGAGCCGGTGGCTTCGTCGTGATTGAAGACGTAGATGAAGGTGAGTCCCTGGTCGAAGTAGCGCTGCGCGAGCGGCGACTTCGTGGTCACGGGATGATGCAGACTGCCGAGCCCGTCGAATATCGGCTCGTGCGCAGCGTCCGCGGGCGCAGCCGCCTCGGAGGGCGGCGTCTCGGCGGAAACCGAATTTGCGAGGCGAAGCGAAAAAAGCGAAACCAGCAGCCCGGCGCCGGCCAGCAACAATCGTCGGTTCATCGCGCACCTCTCGTCGCAATGTGGTAACACGGCGCTCGCGATTGGCAAAGATCGCGCGCCCGCGCCGGTGAGTGGACTTGCACGCCATGCACGCGGCAAGATTGTCGAGGCGGCGCCGCCGCGAGCGATGAACCCTGAGACAGCATCGGAATCGGATATCACCCCGGGCTTCGGCGGCCTGCGCGTCGTTGCGTTTGAGAGCCGGATGGCGGCGGAAGTCGCGACGATGATCGAGCGGCGCGGCGGAATCGCGATCGTCGCGCCGGCGATGCGCGAAGTGCCGCTCGAGGACAATCGCATCGCGCTGGACTTCGCCGAAACGCTGCTCGAGGGTCGCATCAACGCGGTCATCTTCATGACCGGCGTGGGCACGCGCGCGCTGTTCCAGGCGATGGAAGCGCGGCATCAACGCGGCGCACTGGCAGCGGCGCTCGCGCGAGTTATCACCGTCGCGCGCGGACCCAAGCCGGTTCGCGCGCTGCGCGATCTTGGAATCGAGCCGTCAATCGCCGTGCCCGAACCGAACACCTGGCGCGAAGTGCTCACCGCGCTCGCGTCGCGCGTCGAGTTGAAGGGCAAGCGCGTCGCGGTGCAGGAATACGGCGTCTCCAACCATGAACTGACCGCGGGATTGGAAGCGCGCGGCGCACAAGTTGCGATCGTCCCGGTCTATCGATGGACTCTGCCGGCGGACCGCGCTCCGCTGCGCAGTGCGCTCGACGAGATCGCCGCGGGCCGCGCCGACGTCGCGATTTTCACCAGCTCGAACCAGGTCACCAACGTGATGCAGCTTGCGGAG
>DASQHV010000089.1:0-1564 GCA_035631915.1 Candidatus Acidiferrales bacterium
CGTCGAGCGCACGTCGGGTCTCGACCGCTTCGACTTCGACCCCGACACCCACGTGTCGCGCGACTCGTACCGGACCGCGACGCTTTCCGCCGGCGGCGTGCTCACCGCGGTCGAAGCCGTGCTCGACGGCGCCGCGGACAATGCCTTCGCGATCGTGCGTCCCCCCGGTCATCACGCGCTGCCGAGTCGCGCGATGGGCTTCTGCCTATTCAACAACGTCTCGATTGCCGCCGAATGGCTGGTCAAGGTACGCGGCCTCAAGCGCGTGCTGATCGTCGATTGGGACGTGCACCACGGCAACGGCACCCACGACATGTTCTACGAATCGGACCACGTGCTCTACACTTCGACGCATCAGTTCCCGCATTACCCCGGCACCGGCTCGCTGCACGAGATTGGCTACGGCAGCGGCATGGGCTTTACGGTCAACGCGCCGATGCCAGCGGAGTTTGGCGACGCCGAATATCTGCGGGTGTTCGATCGGCTGCTGATGCCGATCGCGCGGCAGTTCAAACCCGAGTTCATTCTCGTGTCCGCCGGCTTCGATTGCCATTTTCGCGATCCGCTCGCGCAGATGCGCGTCACCGAGGCAGGATTTTCCGCGATGGCGCGTCGCGTGAAGCGGCTCGCGGCCGAACTGTGCAGCGGCCGGATGGTCGCGGCGCTCGAAGGCGGCTACGACCTTGCGGCGCTTGCCGAATCCGGCCGCGCCGTGATCGAAGAGTTGGGTCGCGAAGCCGACGAGCCGATTCATTTCGGCGGTGATGGTGACCGCGCGATGCCGATGATCGAGCGGGCGTCGCAAAACGTCGGTCGTTTCTGGAATCTCGGCTGACCGGCGAGCACGCGGGGACTCTCAGGGGGAATAGGGCGCGATGCCAGCCCAGCCAGGTGCGGCAAGTAGTCCGTCGAGCGAAACCGCCCGCCCACGCCTGGTCTCAATAGGTACTTCGGAGCCGCACGAATACTCACTCGACAAGCAGAGCATCGCAATCGGTAGTCATTCTTCGAACGACATAGTAATTGCCGACGCAAGCGTTTCTCGCCGCCACGCAACGATCGCGCGCAAACTCGGCATCTTCGAGCTTGCCGACCTCGATTCGACCAACGGCACGTTCATCAACGGCGGCCGCGTGCGCAAACCGGTCGCGCTGAAGCGCGGCGACGAAATCAAATTTGGCGCGGTCCGCTTCGCCTTCGTCGCCGCGATCGATCCTGCATCCGCTCCAGCACGAGCCGCGCGCGCGCCATCCCGCCTCCGCCGCGTGATCGCACTGCTGACGCTGACCTTCGTGCTGGGATTCCTCGGCGTGCGATACCGCGATCTGCTGAGTCAGATCGCGGCGTCTCAAATCGCGCGAACTACTAGTAAAACGCCGGAACCCGCAGGCGTGACTACTCATTCGGTCAGTGTGAATACCAAGTCGTCATCAGCATCGCCGCCGGCGGTTCCTCCCGCGAACGCTCCACCCTGGCTCAAGCGCCTGAACTACTATCGCGCGCTCGCGAAGCTCGGCCCGGTGGTCGAGGATGCCGCGTTGAGCGACGGCGATCGCGCGCACGC
>DASQHV010000090.1:0-3641 GCA_035631915.1 Candidatus Acidiferrales bacterium
CCCGGTCGGCATGAACGTGCGGTTGGGATCGACGTCGGCGCCGCCGCGTCCGGTGTAGTTCATGACGCCGTTGCGCGTCGAGGTCATCGCCTGCATCGGGAACGGCTGAATCTTCGACGGATCCTTCTCCCATTCCATCGCGTACGGCGTGCGGATCACGCGGCAGGTCTTGCCGGTGTACGCCTTGGTGCGCAGCGTGGAGTCCTCGCGAGCCTTGACGATCGCATCGCGATAGCCGGGCGCCGCCTGCGCCTCGGGCGTCGCGATAAAGCGCGTGCCGATCACGACTCCCTGCGCACCGACCGTCAGCGCCGCCGCGATTTGCCGCCCGTCGGCAATCCCGCCCGCCGCCAGCACCGGCAGCCGCACCGCGTCGATCATCTGGGGCACCAGCGACAGCATCCCGATCTCCCCGGTATGCCCACCTGCTTCGGTGCCCTGCGCCACCACCACGTCAGCGCCGGCATCCTGGGATTTGATCCCGTGATGCACCTTGCCGCACATCACGACGATCTTCATCCCGGCATCGTGCATCGTCTTGACGAATTCCTGCGGCACCGAGAGTCCCGCGACGAAGACCTTGACCTTCTCCTCGATCATGACGGGCACGTGCGGGCGCATCATGTCGGGTATCGGCGCGAGCATGTCGACGGCGAACGGCTTGTCGGTCAGCGCGCGGGTCTTGCGAATCTCGTCGCGCAGGGCACTCGGGCTCAGCGACGCGGCGCCGATCACGCCCAAGCCGCCCGCGTTCGAGACGGCGGCCACCAGCTTGTGCATCGCGACTCCGCCCATTCCGGCGAGCAGAATCGGGTACTTGATTCCGAAGTAATCGCAAATCGGCGTATGCAGCATCGCGTGCTTCTCCCCGAGTGAGCCGTCTGTGCGACTGGCTCCTGTTGAGCTTTTAGTCCGCGCGCGCGAGCGCAATCAAGCACAGGTGGCCCCGGCGTTCGCGCTGATGCATAATTCCGGATTCGCGCGGAGAGGTGGCCGAGCCCGGTTTAAGGCGCACGCCTGGAACGCGTGTAGACTCGAAAGGGTCTCGGGGGTTCGAATCCCCCCCTCTCCGCCAAGCAGTCCACGATTTCGGCGTTCTCCGCGGCAATATCGAAAATACCGCGCTTGTTAGCGAACTTTCTTCGATCTGCGGCCCCGGAGAGGCTTGGATGCGGCCCTCGGCTGCTCATCTAACGTCCGGAACCACGCAGGCGAGTCCCAGCAGGACGTGAACGCTCAACACGCCGAGGAACAGCGGAGAGTCCGTAGGCAAATCGAATCCGGCAACTCGTTTCGCAATGGCGGTCACGTCAGTTCTTCCGATTGGCCGCCGCCTCGCGCCGTGGCGGCGCCGCAAGCGTCTTGTGCAGATCGGCGCAACAGTCCTCGGTCAGAAAACGGATCAGCCGCGCGGTCCTGCCCCAATCCACGGCATAGTAGATAAAGCGGCTGGCGCGCCTCGCCGACAAAAGCTCCGCGCGCGCGAGGGTGTCCAGGTGATGCGAGAGCGTCGAGCCGGGCATCCGCACGCGGCGCTTGATGTCGTCGACGCAGAGGCCCTGGCGACCGGCGCGCACCAGCATGCGGAAGATATCGAGTCGCACGGGATGCCCCAGCGCGTTGAACTGTTTGACGAAAGCGTTCATCACGATATTTCTAGTATCATCGAATTATCGACGAAGCGAGTGTGCCCATTTGATACATGACCGCGCAAGTCCGATCGGTGGCGCCCACGCTAATTTTTTGGCGCCGCGGAGTGACTGATCGATCCGGGTGACGGGCATCGAATCGACCCCCGGGTCATCGTTTGCGCAGCGAAGCGATTCGTGGCGCAAGCGAGCGCAATGGGCGAGACCTCGAAGAAATGCGCGACGAACCCTGACTCCGTGGCTCGAATTGTGCTCCCTCAACTGAGGTCCGAAGCTTTCGGCGCAGCGACGGAAGTGCCGCGCATTCAGATGAGAAAAAAACGGCCCGAAGCCGCGGGAGCGGAGGTTCAAAATCCGTTGCCGAATCTGCGAGGCGACGGCGCCGGTCGGCAGGCAACATCAGCGCAGGCGATCGCGGCCACCGCGCCCAAAGAAGCCCCTTCGATGGCTGACGTAGCGGCGTCGCCAACCGGCCCAAGCGTGGACGAGCAGGTCGCGTTTCTCAAGTCGATCCTGGAGGGATCGACCGAGTACTCGATTGTCGCCAAGGACCTGGAAGGAACCATCCTCGCCTGGAACGAAGGCGCGCGGCGCATCTACGGGTACGAGCCCCAGGACATAATCGGAAAGAGCGCCTTCCTGCTGCACCATCCCGACGACGTCGCCGACGGCAAGGCCCGCGCAATCCTCGACGAGGTCCGCCAGGTCGGCAAGTGGGCGGGCGAGCTGCGCCGGATGCGCAAGAACGGCAGCATGTTCAAGGCGCTGGTCTCGATCACGCTGCGCCGCGATCCGCAGGGCGCGCCGCTCGGCTTCACGATGATCTCGCAGGACCTGACCCAAGCGCAGCGTATCCTGGGCGAGTTGAAGGAGTCGCACGAATACAACCGCGGACTGATTGAATCGAACATCGACGCCCTGATGGCGACCGACCCGCTCGGCGTGATCAGCGACGTGAACCGCCAGATGTGCGCGATGACCGGGCACTCGCGCGAGGAGCTGATCGGCTCGCCCTTCAAGGATTACTTCACCGATCCGGCGCGCGCCAACGAAGGCATCCGGTTGGTGCTGGCCGAGGATCGCGTCACCAACTACGAACTCGTGATGCGCTCGAAGTCGGGCGCCGAGACCGTGGTCTCCTACAACGCGACGACCTTCCGCTCCAGCGACGGCAAGCTGCGCGGAGTGTTCGCCGCGGCGCGCGACATTACCGCGCAGAAGCGCCTCGAAGAGGAGCTCCGGCAATCGCAGAACTACACCCGCGGCTTAATCGAGGCTTCGGTCGACGCGCTGCTGACCGTCGATCCGGGCCTGGTGATCACGGATGTCAACGAGCAGACCGTGAACCTGACCCACTTCACGCGCGAAGAGCTGGTGGGCAGCGCCTTCCCCGAATACTTCACCGACCCCGCAGCCGCGGCCGCCGGCGTCCGCAAGACCCTGGCCGACGGCTTCGTCACCAACTACGTGCTGATTCTGCGCTCCAAGGACGGCACCGAGACGATGGTCTCGTTCAACGCGTCGGTGTTCAAGGACACCGACGGCAAGGTGCGCGGCATCTTCGCCTCGGCGCGCGACATTACCGAGCAGAAGCGCCTCGAAGAGGAGCTGCGGCAAGCCCAGGACTACACCCGCGGCCTAATCGAGTCGTCCGTCGATCCCATGATCACCGTCTCGCCCGACCTCATCATCACCGACGTCAACGAGCAGATGGTCCGAGTGACCGGGGTGCAGAAGGAGCAGTTGATCGGCAGCCGCTTCAACGACTATTTCACCGAGCCGGCGCGCGCGGCGGCGGGCGTGCGCAAGACGCTAAGCGAGGGCTTCGTCACCAACTACGAGCTGACGCTGCGTACGCCCGGCGGGCGCGAGGTGCTGGTCTCCTTCAACGCGTCGATCTTCAAGACCGCCAAGGGCGAGGTGCGCGGAATTTTCGCCGTCGCGCGCGACGTCACCGAACAGCGCGGACTCGAAGAGCAGCTCCGCGAGCAG
>DASQHV010000091.1:0-14148 GCA_035631915.1 Candidatus Acidiferrales bacterium
GAGCATGAACTGCATCATGTATGCGAGCTCGGGCGGTATCACCTGCTCGGCGGTGAGTTCGTGACCTTCGATCACCTTGTTGCCCTCATCGACGACCGCAGTCACCGCGTAGGGCTGAACTTCCATCCCATCGTTGGCGATTACCGAGTACGCGCGCGCAACCTGCATCGGCGAGACCTCGATACCGCCGAGCACGATCGACGGATACGCCGGCAGATCGCCGAAGCCCAGCTTCGACGCCATCGCGCGGATTCGATCGAGCCCGACGCTGTTCGCCAACCGCGCCGTGGCCGAGTTGAGCGATTCTCCGAGCGCGAATTCCAGCGTCACATGCCCGAAAAAACGGTTGCGGTAATTGTTGGGCGTCCAGCTCATGTCACCGTACTGCCAGGTGAACGGCGCATCCTCTATATAAGTGGTCGGCAGAAATTTGTCCGCGCCGCCGTCCAGCGTCTCGCCGAAAGCCGCCAGGTACGTCACCGGCTTGAAGACCGATCCCGGCTGCCGCTTGGATTGCGTGACGCGGTTGAATTGGCTTGCGTGATAGTCGCGCCCGCCCGCCATCGCGCGGATTCTGCCGCTCTGCGGTTCCAGCGCCACCAGGCACGACTCGAGCCGCTGCTTGGTCTCGCGCCGCACCAGCTTGGGATGCTTCGACTCGAGGTCGGCGAGATTCTTCACGATCGCCTGCTCGGCGAGTTTTTCCATGTGCACGTCGAGCGAGGTGAAAATGCGCAGACCCTCTTCGTTCAGCACCTGCGGCGGATAGCGCTCGGCGAGTTCCTTCTTCACGTAGTCGACGAAGTAGGGTGCGTCGTTACCCTCACTGAAGACCTCGCGCGCGCGTACCGGCTCGGCTATCGCGGCGTCGTACGCGGCCTTGCTGATGTATCCGTCCTGGAGCATCGCGCCGAGCACTTCATCGCGGCGCGCGCGCGCCATGTCGGGATGCCGCAGCGGGTTGAGCCGGTTGGGCGAGCTGATTATCCCCGCGATCGTCGCCATCTCGCCGATCGTGAGATCGCGCGGCTCCTTCGAGAAGTAGTACTCCGACGCTTCCCACACCCCGAAGATGCCTTCCTGGCCGCGCTGCCCGAGGTAGATATCGTTGATGTAGTTTTCGAGAATCTCGTCTTTCGAGTAGCGGCGCTCGGCAATATACGCCATCAGCGCTTCCTTCACCTTGCGCTTGTAGCTGCGTTCGCGGGTCAGGAAAAAATTCTTCATCAGCTGCTGGGTCAGCGTCGAGCCACCCTGGCGCACCTGGCGCGACGTGAAATCGATCCATGCCGCCTTGATCGTGCGCACGATGTCGACGCCGTGATGCTCGTAAAAGCGATGATCCTCGGCGGCCAGGATCGCGTTGATCATGGTGGGCGGAATCTGCCCCAGCCGCACCAGCCGCCGCTGTTCCCATTCACCCTCGAAGATTCCGCTGATCAGTTCCGGCTCGAGCTCGACCGAGAAGACCTCCTCGTGCGAGACGCCATCGTGCATCGAGTCGATCGTGTCGTTCTTGAGCGAGATGTCGATCAGCTCGCCGCCGAAGTTCTTGTACGGGTACGCGAAGCTGTGCAGGAAGATGTCGAGCTTGCCGCTCTTCTTGTCGTAGCTGTATTCGCCGCGCGTCGTAACCTTGCCCGCCGGCACCGGATGATAGTTGAGGCGCGCCAGGCGCTCGAAAAATCCCAGATCGTTCAGGTTCTGTCCCGGATATACGCCGATCGATTCGGAGTAAATGCGCGACGGGATGTTCCAGCGCTTGCCTGAAAACCGCGTTACGACTTCATTCTCAAGCTGATCGTAGTAGCTGAAGAACAGCCACAAGGTCGGCGGCACCGCGAACAAAATGATCGCGCCCACGCCGACGAGCGCGATCTTCAGAATTCGTTTGAACGACATCGGAGATGTTGCGTACCTGGGCGGCAGTCCGCGGGCTCAAGCCTCCGGTTTCAACGCCACGTAAATCGTGTTGTCGCCGCGCTTGACGAGCAGCAGGACGATCTTGTTCTTCGCGCTGTCCTTGAGCGCCGTCTGATATGAATCGACGCTCTTTACCGTCTCGCGATTCACTTCCAGGATGATGTCGCGCGGCCGCAGCCCGGCCTCGTCGGCGCGGCTGCCCGGCTGCACCGACGCGATCACCACTCCGCTCTCGACCTCCAGCCCCAGTTCCTTGGCCAGGTCGGCGCTGAGATCCTTGACGAACAATCCGAACGGCGACGGTGCGCCCGCGTCGTGCTTGGCGGGATTGGACGCCGACGCTATCTCGGTCTCACGCGAAACCGTGATCGTCACCGGCAGATTGATCTCCTGCTTGTCGCGAATCACTTTCAACGTTCCGGTGTGGCCAAGTTCCGCGCGTCCGACCAACAGCGGCAACTGGTGCGAGTCGCTGATCGGCTGATTGTCGAACGCCACGATCACGTCGCCGCGCTTGACGCCCGCCGCCTTGGCCGGCCCGTCCTTGAGCACCTCCGCCACCAGCGCGCCGTGCGCGTCGGTCAGCCCCAGCGACTCCGCGAGCTCCGGCGTGACGTTCTGGATGAACACGCCGAGCCATCCGCGCACCACTTTGCCGGCGGTCTTCAACTGCGGCAGTTCGTCCTTGACCATGTTGATCGGCACCGCGAAACCGATCCCCATGCTGGCGCCGGTGTGCGTATAGATCGCGCAATTCACGCCCACCACGTTGCCGCGCAAATCGATCAGCGGCCCGCCCGAGTTGCCCGGGTTGATCGACGCGTCGGTCTGGATGAACTCGTCAAAATTGTCGGGGATGAAGCGGCCCTTCGCGCTGACGATTCCCGCCGTCACCGAATGGTCGAAGCCGAACGGATTGCCAATCGCCATCACCCACTCGCCGACCTTCAAGTCGTCCGAGTTGCCCAGCGGCGCCACCGGCAGGTCATGCTTGGCGTCGATCTTGAGCAGCGCGATGTCGCTCTTCTCGTCGTGGCCGACGACCTTCGCCGTGTAGTTGTGCCCGTCCTGCGTCGTCACCGTGACTTTACCCGGACTCTCGACCACGTGCTCGTTGGTCAGCACGTAGCCGTCCTTGGTGACGATAAAACCTGAGCCCAGCGCCTTGGACCTCGGCCCGCCGAAATCTTCGTACGGATTATGCGAGTGGCCCGGGTCGGGGCGATGAAGCGGCTCGGGGCTGGGGCTCCGTTCCTCGCTCTCCTCGGTCGAGATATTGACCACGGCAGGGCTCAGCTTGGCCGCGAGCTCGACGAAGTCCGGCATCGTCTGCGCCTTTGCGACGTGCGCGGCCTCGGCTGGTTCCGTCCAGAAGCGGGCGGCCTGCGCCGAACCTGAAGGAGTGACGGCATCCGCGCCGATCGCGACAGCGCCCAGGGATGCGGCAATGGCAACTGCGCCGGGAACGATGAGGGATCGAAACAACTTATGCGGCATGTCTGATCGAACTGAGACCGCCGCTCAACGCGCCGGCTGCCTCGCCAACTCAACGTACTTCATTTGCAGCGTAGAAAGAATCTCCCGGACCAGCGCTTCCTCGTGCTGATCGAGATTGCCGCGCGTCTTGTCGCGCAACATGATGATGATGTCGATCATCTGCTGCGCCATCGTCAGATCGCGCATCACCGCGCCCGTCGCCGGGTCTGGAATTTCGCCCAACGCCGCCAGCGCCTGCTCCGAGAGGCTCCACACGAACGCCGCAAACGTCAGCTCCATCGCAGGCGCGTCGGCCGCGGGACTCGGTTTTGAGGGCTTCGCGCCAGGGGCAGCTTTCGCAGCCTCGGCTCTGGGAGCGGCCGTCCCAGCCTTGTTCGGCAGTATTATTGTTTCTTCGGCGCGCGGCTCGACTTCGGCCTTCGCTTCGCCCTCGGCGGAAAAGCGCCGGCGGTCCTGAACCTTGAAGCCGCGCCCCTTTTCTTCGGAATCTTCCATCGACGCCACCGTCACGCCTGTCCCGACGCCATTCGCTCCAGCCGCTGGATTCTCTCTTCAATCGGCGGATGTGTCGAGAACAACCGCGCGAATCCCGCCGCGCTAAGCGGGTTGACGATAAACAGATGCGCCGACGAAGGACTCGCGTCCAGCGGCATCCGCTCGTTGGCGGCCTCGAGTTTGCGCAGCGCGCTGGCCAGGTACAACGGGTTGTGCGTCAGCTTGGCGCCGCTCGCGTCGGCCTGGTACTCGCGCGTGCGCGAAATCGCGAGCTGGATCAGCGTTGCCGCGATCGGCGCGAGCACTCCCGCGATCAGCAGCCCGGCGATTCCGCCTTCCTCGTCGTCGCGATTGCCCAGGCCGAAAATCGCGCCCCATCGAATCATCGACCCGATCATCATCACCGCGCCTGCCAGCGTCGCCGCGATCGAGCTGGTCAGGATGTCGTGATTGGTCACGTGCGAGAGCTCATGCCCGATGACGCCCTTGAGCTCCTCGCGCGTGCAGATGCGCATGATGCCGCGTGTCACCGCGACCGCCGCGTGATGCACGTTGCGGCCGGTGGCGAACGCGTTGGGCGTGTCGGAATCGATCATGTACAGCCGCGGCATCGGGATATTCGCCGAGTGCGCCAGCTCATTGACGATCGAATACAGCTCCGGCGCGGATTGCGCATCGAGTTCCTGCGCACCGTAGGCGCGCAGCACAATCTTGTCGGAAAACCAGTAACTGCCGAAATTCATCACCACGGCGATTACGAAAAAAATCGCCATGCCGTGTCGCCCGCCGACCAAACCGCCGATCACGATGAGCAGACCCGTCATCAGACCGAGGAGCATCGTCGTTTTGAGAAAGCTCGTCATCGGAAATCCCTCGCGAGTTCCCTCGAACAGCGTGGCGCTTCAGGCGTATGCGATCTTGTTTCCAACGGCACTTTTGAACCTACGCCACGAGTTTTTTGCAGTCAACGTGAGCATTCTTTCACCTGCATTATCTTATGTGACTGCTAGGTATTCGACGAATCCCCGACGAACTGCGTCGATATCCGCGCGACTTCCGCGGCTATCTCCTGCGGTTCGATCGAATCGATCGGTTCGCGCCGAATCACCGTGACTCGTCCGAGCGGACGCCATCGCTCCGGATCCGTTTGCCCGAACAGCACAACTCCCGGAGCGCCGACGGCGGCCGCCAAGTGCGAGACTCCAGAGTCGTTGCCGATGAACGCCGATGCCTGGCGCGCAACACCCGCGACCGTGCCGAGTTCCAAATTGCTCAGCACCGGAATGCTGGCATCGCGAAAGGCCGGCATCATTGCCGACTCCGCCGGACCCAGCACTATCGCAACGCTCGATCGTTCCGCGAGCATCCGCGCCAGCGCAGCGAATTTTTCCACCGGCCAGTTCTTGGTTGAACTTCCGCTCCCCGGAAAAATTGCGATCAGGTTCGACGCATCGGCGCCCGCATCGGCAATCGCCCGCGACGCGCGGTCAACGTCCTCGACCGTCGGCTCGACTCGCGAGTCTAACGGCGCATCAGGTTCACCGATCGAATCGAGATAGGCCGCAGCAACGTGGCCGTCGCCACTGGGACGAAACGGATGAAACGATACGACTCCGTCGGTCGCTGCAGTCAGACGTTCGCGATAGCCGGCGTGGTTGGCTGCGAAGAACGAGTAGATGCGCTCGAAGCATTTGAAATGCTCGCGCGCGCTCGCGAGTTCCTCCGCCGAGTCCGAAAACAGCGCCGTCACCATGCGGTTGTCGATCGAATGTCCCCGCGTCACGACCGTTCTGCCAACCGCGAGTCGCGCGAGTTCGGCCCGCGCCATCAATTCGATCGACGCCCCGCGATGCCGCGCCGCGATCGCGCCGATCGCCGGCATCACGCACATCAGGTCGCCCAGCGCGCCCGGAAATATCACCAGGATTCGCTCGATATCGCGCGACGTGCTCACGCCCGCGATTCTAACACAGTCGCCAACCAGCACATTTTCCGGCTAGAATTGCGCCATGCCAATCAGTGTTGCGCAGTCGCCGCTGGAGCTCATCGGCAACACGCCCGTCGTCCGCCTCAACCGCATGCCCGGCAAGGCCGACGCCGAAGTCTGGGCCAAGCTCGAGAACTTCAATCCCGGCGGCAGCGTCAAGGACCGCATCTGCCTTTCGATGATCGAAGCGGCCGAGAAAGCCGGCCGCCTCAAGCCCGGCGACACCATCGTTGAGCCGACCTCGGGCAACACCGGGATCGGGCTGGCACTGGTCTGCGCAGTGAAGGGCTACAAGCTGATTCTCACGATGCCCGACACGATGAGCGAGGAGCGCCGCTCGCTGCTCGTCGCGTACGGCGCGACGTTGGTGCTCACGCCCGATACGCGCGGGATGCATGGCGCGATCGCCAAGGCCGAGGAGCTCTGCACCGAGAACCCCGGCTACTTCATGCCGCAGCAGTTCAGCAACGCTGCCAACCCCGACATCCACTATCGCAGCACCGGCCCCGAACTGCTCGAACAGTTCCCGCGCATAGACGCTTTCGTTGCGGGCGTCGGCACCGGCGGTACGATCACCGGCGCGGGCCATTACCTGCGCGAGCATCTGAGCAACAAGATCCACATCTGCGCCGTCGAGCCCAAGAACTCGCCGGTGCTGTCGGGCGGCGAGGCCGGCTTCCACAAGATCCAGGGAATCGGCGCCGGCTTCGTGCCGAGCAATCTCGACACCAAGGTCTACGACGAGATAATCGCCGTTAGCGACGAAGACGCGACGCAGTACTCGCGCCGCCTCGCCCGCGAGGAGGGCATCCTGGTCGGCATCTCGTCGGGGGCGAACTGTTTCGCGGCGCTGCAAATCGCCAAGCGCATCGGCAAGGGCAAAATCGTCGTGGTGGTTTTCTGCGATACCGGCGAGCGTTATCTTACGACCGATCTCTTCCAGGCCGAGGGAATCTAAGCCCGCACCGCGCGGGTCCGCATTTCGACGATGACGACACAATTTGACGCCAAGCTCGATTCCAAGCTCGAGCGCCTGCGCGGGATCTTCGCGCCGATGCGCTCCGCGATCGTGGCATTTTCCGGCGGCGTCGATTCCACCTTCGTCCTCAAGGTAGCTCACGACACGATCGGCGACCGCATCCTGGCGCTGACGACCACCTCGCCGACGATGCCCGACGAGGATCGCGAATCCGCACTTACGATGGCGCGGGCGATTGGCGCGCGTCACCTGGTCGTCGAGTCCAACGAGCTCGAAATCCCCGGCTACGCCGCCAACCCGGTCAACCGATGCTACCTGTGCAAGTACAATCTGTTCACCGTGTGCGAAGCCAAGTCGCGCGAACTCGGCATCGACGACATCGTTGACGGGCTCAACCTCGACGACCTGCACGACTACCGTCCCGGGATGCAGGCGGCGAGCGAAAAGCGCGTGCGGCATCCGCTGGTCGAAGCCGAACTTGCCAAGGCTGAAATCCGCGCGCTGTCGCGCGCGATGAATCTGCCGACCTGGGATCGTCCCGCGTCGCCGTGCCTCTCGTCGCGCTTCCCATACGGCACTGAGATTACTCCAGACGGGCTGGCCAAGGTCGCGGCGGGAGAGAAACTGCTCCATGCGATGGGCTTTCGCGTCGCGCGCGTGCGCTATCATGGCGACGTCGCGCGGCTCGAGCTCGAGCAATCCGAGATCGCGCGCGTGCTGGAGCCCGTGCTCCGCGAGACTGTCGATCGCGAGTTCAAAAAAATCGGCTTTCGTTTCGTCGCGATCGATCTCAAGGGCTTTCGCTCGGGCTCCCTCAACGAAGGCCTCAAAGAAACTCGGCGCGCAAACTCCACGCCGCCAGAGCGCGGCGGGCATCGGTCACAAGCTTAAGCTATGGCCGCACAGGCGATCGCCGCTCCACCGCAGCAGGGCGAATTGCGCGCCGCAGACGTGCGGCGACGCGGCATCGTCCGCGTGCGCGATCCCGGTCACACCGTTGCGATAGGCGCGATCGCCGCGGCGGCCAGCGCGGTGCTCTACGAGCTCGCGTCCATGCAACCGTGGCTGTGGCTGTGCGCGATCTTTGCGCCGCTGCCGATTCTGGCGACCGCGCCCGAGTTGAAGACCGGTCGCGCCGCCCAATTTGCATTTCTGGCGTATTTCGTCGGCAATCTTTCCGCTTGGGGCGGCGAGAGTTTCGCCGTGCCGCTGCTCTCGCTGCTGGCCTCGCACCTGGCGGGCGCGATGGTGTTCGCGACCTTCATCGCGTGCGCCACGGAGGCGACTCGCCGATGGTCGGGCGTGCTCGCCGCGTTCGTTTTCCCAACGCTCTCAACCGCGTTCTACTACGCGCTCGCCGGCGTATCGCCGCACGGCACCTGGGGCAGCCCCGCTTATTCGCAGGTGGATTTTCTGCCGCTGCTGCAAACCGCGTCGTCGATCGGCCTGTGCGGCGTCATGTTCGTGATGTCGATGCTGCCGTCGGGGCTGGCCATCGCGTGGTATCGGCGCCGCTGGAACATGGACTGGATGCCGGCCGCGATCATGGCGGTCGCGATTTTCGTGCTTGCCGTGATTCCCGGGTGGATTCGCTTGATGCGCACGCCGCAGATGCCCGCGGTGCGGGTCGGCCTGGTCGCGAGCGACAAGTTGCTGTCGCAGTTCGAGTCGGAGGATGTTTCCGACGCCGCCAATATCGTCGCCCTCTACGCGAAATTGGTGCAGCAGGTCGTCACCGAGGGACACCCGCAAGTCGTCGTGCTGCCCGAGAAGGTGGTCGGCGCGACGCCGCGCTACGAATGGGACATAGTGCAGGGCTTCTCGCGAATCGCGCAGATGTCGCACGTGTGGCTGGTCGTCGGCATCAACCAGATCGGCCGCAAGCCCAAGCGCAACATCGCCGTCGTGTTCGATCCGGACGGCAAGATGGTCGCGGCGTACGCCAAGCATCATCTGATCCCGAGCCTCGAGTTCGATTACAAGCCGGGCCTCAAGCCCGCGATCTTTGACGCGCCGTGGGGGCGCACCGCCGTTCTCATCTGCAAGGACCTGGACTTTCCCAAAACCGCGCGCGAACTCGCTCAAGGCGGCGTGCGCGTCGTGTTGGCGCCGGCGTGGGACTGGCCCGGCTCCGAAACGATTCATCAAAGGATGGCGGTCGTGCGCGCAGTCGAGGCGGGATTTTCGCTGGCGCGCGCGGCGCGGCAGGGGATGGTCTCGGCGACGGACTCGCGCGGTCGCGAAATTGCGATGGCTGCGACGTCGCGCACCAGGGACGCCGTCGTGAGCGCAAGCCTGCCGCTCGGCACCGGACCCACTGCCTACTCGCGCAACGGCGAATGGTTCGGGCAGCTCTGCGTCACGTTCGCGATTCTGCTGATGCTGCGGCTGGGAGTGAGTATCGGGTACGCGTCGCTGACGCGCCGGCGCCACGGAATCGGCCGCCGCGTCGCACCGACCGGCGTCGTCTCGGTTGAGGTCGGCCGCTCGCCCACGCCCGCCGCTGCCGCGCCTCCGCCTGAACCGGAGAACGAGATCTACCACGCTCCGACGCGCCCGCCCGCGGCCTGACTCCGGCAGCGCTATCGCTTCCGCGCGGCCACGATCGCTTCAGCCACCGCCAGGTCGGCGGCGGTCGTCACCTTGATATTCGCGGTCGAACCCTCGACGACTTCGACCTGCGCGGCGCCGTGCGCGCCGAACCGTTCGACCAGGTCCGCATCGTCGGTCGCGACGAATCCCTCGCGCACCGCCCGCTCATGCGCGGCGAGCAGCACGTCGCGTCGAAAAGCCTGCGGCGTCTGCGCCTGCCATAGACCCGCACGCGCGACGGTCTCGACGATCGTGGAATCGGCGGCGCGCTTCAGCGTGTCGGCTACGGGAACTGCCGCGATCGCGCCGCCTGCGCGCTCCGCCGCTTCCAGGCACGACGCGAACAGCTCGGCCGTCGCAAGCGGGCGCGCCGCGTCGTGAACAACCACCAGTTCGCTCTCCGCACTGGTCAGCGCAAGCGCGATTCGCACCGAGTCCTGCCGCTCGGCGCCGCCGCGCGTGATCTTTACCGGCAGCGCCATCTTCACGGCGGATACTTCAGCACGCGCGGCGCGCTCACAACCGTCAGGAACCGCGATCACTATTTCGCCGATCGCCGCAACCTGTGCGATCACGTCGAGCGAGTACGCGAGCATCGTGCGCCCGCCAATCTTTACGAACGCCTTGGGCGATCCCTTGCCGAGCCGGACCCCGCTGCCGGCCGCGACGATTATCGCAGACGCCTTCACTTGTGCGCGCCCGCGGTCCCGATAAATTCCGCAATCGCGCCCACCACGCTCGCATCGACGTGGCCCGGAATCTCGTACTCCGCCGGCCCCGGCTTGCCCGCACCCGCGATGAACAAATGATTCAACGCCGGAAATTCCTCGAACCGCACGCGCGCGACGCCCTTTAAGCCGGTCTGCCAATGCCGGATGTCGGCGTCGATAACCTGGTAGTCGCGCCCGCCGTGCAAAATGAGGATCGGCACGTCCAGCGTCCGCGCGATCGCAACTTCGTCCCGTGAGTCGAGGTCGTAAAAGTATGACGCGGGCGCGCCGAGAAATTTTTCCGTCGGCGCCATCTTGTGCGCGGACAACAGGTCGGCCTGCCGCTCTATTTCCGCTATCTCGGCCGGCGACGCTCGTCCGAGCAATCGCATCTGCTGCACGACGATCTCCGGCAATTTCCGTCCCGACGGCGCGAGCATCACCACTCCCGCCACCGGCCACGCCTTCTTCGCGATTTCCGGCGCGAGCACCGCCCCCAGGCTGTGCCCGATCACGAATATCCTGTCGGCGGCAACGTCTGTGCGCTCGCGGAGCCGCCTCACCGCCGCGACCGCATCGTCGACCACCTCGGCGTCGACAGTCGCCGCCAAATCAGAGTGCAGGTACGTCCGCTTGTCGTAGCGGAGCACGACGATCCCGAGCGAGCTCAGCCCCTCCGCGAGGTCGGCGAACGGATGATTCGCGCCGATAGTTTCGTTGCGATCCTGAGGGCCGGAGCCGTGAACCAGTATCACCGCGGGAAACGGTCCCGCGCCGTTCGGGATGGTAATCGTGCCGGGCAACGCCCCCGCGCCGTCACCGACGCTTACGTCTTCGGAACGGTACTTCGACGCATCGGCATACGGCGGCGACGCGATCGGCGCGTTCGATTTCGGCGGCTTGAAGTACAGCGACCCGATCTCGCCGGTCTGCGACGCCACCGCCAGCGTCGAAATTGCCGTCGAGCGCTCGAACGTGAGCTCGACGGTAAGCTCGTCGCCCCCAGGGACGTTCTCGCGCCCGACTATCTTCCAACTGGCGAGCCGCCCCTGGTCGCCGAAAGTCTTCGTCCAGACGGCGCCGAGCACTTCGGCCGGCAGCGCCGCCTGCATCACGATACTGAAGTGGGCAGTCGCCGCGCTGAACTTGCCGTCGCGCATCGCGCTGAAAAACTGATCGACGGCGGTGTCGTCAACGTCCGCAGAGCATCGGACGCCCGATACGACGATAAGCGCAATGATGGCGATTGAAACCAGCAACCCGCGCAGCTTCATCCGGGCGAGAGTCGCACACCGAATGGCGCCCTTCAACAAAGGAGCAGTGCCGTCAAAAAAAGAAGGCCGGGATTTCTCCCGGCCCTCGATTGAATCGGTATCTCTGTCCGCCGGTCAGTTCGCGAAGATCGTCTTCAGCTCTTCCATGATCTTTTCTTCAGGATGCGCCTTCGCGATCGACAGCTCCTTCACCAGCAACGAACGCGCCGTGTCGAGCATTTTGCGCTCGCCGAACGACAGTTCCTTGTCGCCCTTGAGCACCAGCAGGTCGCGCAGCACCTTGGCGATTTCCAGCGGCGAGCCGGTCTTGATTTTTTCGGTGTACTCGCGGTAGCGCCGGTTCCACGTCTGCGTATCGACCTCGACCTTGCGCTGGCGCAGGATGCGGTAGATTTTTTCCACCATATCCTTGCCGATAACCCTTCTCAGACCCACTGACTCGACATTTTCGGTGGGGATCATGATCGTCATCTTTTCGGTCCCGAGGATTCGCAGCATATAAAACCGCCGTTCCGTCCCCGAGATGACGCGCATCTGGATATCCTCGATCACGGCAACGCCATGAGCAGGATAAACAACCTTCTCGCCCTTCTTGAACGGCAAATTCATGGTACTTTTGGCACCTGATCGCAGGCCCGGGATTTCAGAACAGGTTGATGACCGCGCGTTCATCACCGTCCGATCTGCCTGGAATGTGCAACCCATTATGCCACAAGTTGGGTCGATTTGTAACCCCGTCTGAAAAACCGTGTCGCGGACGGTCACCAAAGTAGAATACTGTTTGAGGGTTGATAAGAATCGGCTCAGGGAAACCGCAATTCCATGATTATCGCGTCTTCACCCGGGCCGTAGTAGTGCCGTCTCAAACGCCGTTCTTCAAATTCGAACTTTCGATACAGCTGTCGCGCTGCAAGATTCGAGCGGCGAACTTCCAGCGTAACCACGTCGGCTCCGCGGCTCCGGGCCTCGATTATCGCCTCGCCTATCAGCACCCCCCCAATTCCCCGGCGCCGCGAATCCGGGTGTACGGCGACGTTCAGCACATGGCATTCGTCGGCGACCATCCAGCGGCAGAGGAAGCCGAGAATCCTGCCGTCGTCGGCAGTCGGACCGGCCGTAGTCCCGTCGGCCAGCGCGACCATCACGCGTGAAAAGGGCAGGGTAAGCTCACGCTCGAATGATTCGAGACTCCATGGCGTTGGGAAGGCGAGCCGCTCGATCTCGAGGATGCTGGGCAGGTCGTCACTGGAGGCGTTCCGGATTTGGATCGCCATCGGAGCAATTCTCGACTCCGCCGCCGCGGTTGACGCCTCGCCGACCGAACCGCCGCGCGACGCGTCAGGCAGCGTGCTGCATGTCGGGTCTTTCGCCCTTGAGAACGACAACCTCAAGTACCTTGTCGCGCATTCGGTGCTTAAATGCGTTTACCGGAGCGCCGAATTCGATGCGCGTCGTAAAATCGGCCGGAAACGACGACGACACGTACGACAGCTTGCGAATCGCCTCGCCGCGCACGCTCGCACTTAGCGTGAGGACATTGTCGCCGACCACCAGGTTGTAGTCGTAGTCGGGCATTTCGTCGGGCAGGTTCCACAGCCGCTTCAGCGACGACGGTGGCAGCTTGCGCGGCATCTCGAGCCGCACCAGGTACGCGTTGGAATATTCGGCGACCTTGTACACTGTGCCGTAGCGGCGATCGCGCTCGGTCTTTTCCTCGTGCATCGAGCCCGTCTCGAAGCCGTCGAACGCCACTTTGCGCTCCGTGGCGCGGCCCGCGCCGCCGACTCGCGCGAGAATCGAGCCGAGCGGACCGATCGCCAGCCCGTACCAGCATCCGCGGTACGTGAGTTCGTCGGCCGGCTTGGCGTGAAAGATTCCCTCGCGCAGACGCCACGCAGACTCGGCGCTGGCCAACAGCACCCCCAGCATCATCCAGCCGCCCGTACCCTGCGAAAACAGTTCATCGCCGCGCACCATCACGCCAAACGCAGTCAAGATTGCGGGATACAGAATCAGGTTGAGAATCATATTCAGCGCGGTCGAACGGACGCGCGAGAATCCCGCCAGATTTCCTACCACGCGCTCCAGGTCCGTCTTCACTCCGTCGGGCATCGCGCCCAGCACCGGCTCCGCCAGGCGAAACGCGATTCGCACTGGGAGCGGAGCGGTAGTGATTGGCGTCGCGTCGACCATCGCGAGTGCCGCGTCGAAGTCAACGTCCAGCTCTCCCGCGAAATGTTTCTCGGCAAGCGGACCCGGCAACGCCCCGATGTCCTTCGGCAGGTTCATCATCGCGAGCGGCGCCGCGGCCGCGCTCGAGGCATGCTGTGGCGCTGCGGCTGCAGGAGCAACCTTAGGCGCCGTTGCGGGTGCGGGCTTGGGAGCCGCCGCCGCAGCCGGCGCGCCATTGGCCGCGGCATGCTCGGTGCCGGCGCCCGCCGCGGGCGTCGCGGCTGCGCCGCCGCCTTCCTTGCGAAAACGCGAGGGCGCGTCGTCGGGAAATGTTTCGTCCGGGTGCAACTCGCGCGCGCGCGCCAGCAGCACCGCTTCAGTCTCGGGAATGTTGGGGTCGGGCACGCAGCAATCGACCGGGCACACCGCCGCGCACGCTTCGTGATCGTGGAAGCCGACGCACTCGGTGCACTTGGACGGAACGATGTAGTAGATGTCCTGGGCTATCGCCGGGCTGGT
>DASQHV010000092.1:0-7398 GCA_035631915.1 Candidatus Acidiferrales bacterium
CGCTCAGGTCGCGCTGAGTCCGCCGTCAACGATGAGTTCGGTGCCGGTGATGTACGACGCGTCGTCGGAGAGCAGGAACACGATTGCCGTGGCGATTTCCCACGGCGTGCCCTGGCGATGCATCGGGATGCGCGGCGCGACCGCCGCCTCGCGATCGCCGATCAGCCGGCGCACCATCGTCGAATCGATCAAGCCGGGCAGGATCGTGTTGACGCGGATATTGTCGCGCGCATGCGACATCGCCGCCGAGCGCGACAAGCCGAGCAGCGCCGCCTTGGTCGCCTCGTAGGAAATCTGGCGATTGCTGCGCAGCGCGGCCATCGACGAGACGTTGACGATCGCGCCGCCGCCGGCCTTGGCGATCTCAGGCACCGCATAGCGCATCGTCAGGAAGTGGCTGCGCAGGTTGACCGCGAGCATCGTCTCGAACTGCGCGGTCGTGGTCTTGGTCAGGCTGCCGCCGATCCCGATTCCGACGTTGTTGACGAGCAGGTGAAGCGCGCCGAACGCTTTGACCGTCGCCGCGACGGCGTTGCTGCATTGCTCCTCGATACTCACGTCGGCAGCGACCGCTTGCGCACGGCCGCCTTCCTCGCGAATCGCGGCCGCCGTCTGCTCCGCCAGCTCCAGCGAACGATCGGCGACCATCACGGACGCGCCCTCGCGCGCGCACATGATCGCCGTCGCGCGGCCGTTGCCGATCGCGAGCTTGTCGCCCGCCTTTGCGGGGCCGTCGGCGCCGCCGCCGACAATCAACGCGATTTTTCCCGTCAGTCGAGCCATGGTGCGCCTCCCGGAATCGGTGGTGTCCAAGTGATAACGCAATCCGCAGTCGCTTGCACAGCGACCGCGTCCGAAAGGGGACGGAGAAGTCGTACGAAGCGGCTATTCCTTCTTTTCTGAATCACCGGGCTTCGGCTTTTCCGAATCGCCGCCCTTGGGGGCTGGCGCGGGAGCGGGTGTAGCCGCGACGAAATCCTCGTCAGCGTCGAGGCAGAAGCATCCGGGACGAAAGTTGCCGGTGCACTTCCAGCCGACCTGCTTTGGCTTGCAGTCCGGTTTTTTGCTGGTCGCGTACTTGAAGGTGCAGGTCTCGGTAGTGCTGTCCTCGCATTCCTGGTTGTTGCAGTCCGGCTTGGCGGCGTTGATTTTTGCCGTGAGGTCGTTGTTGTAGGCGGTGGTCGCGTTGGCTTCGGTGTCGCCGACTCCCTTGATTTGGATCTTCTTGAAGAACCGGTTGGGACACTTCGAGGCCGACTGCGAGATCGAAGCGGTCACCGCAATCGCGGCAATCGCAAGCGCGACTGCCATCAGTAGCCGTGACGGAGCGAACGAGTTTTTCATCGCGATTCCCTCCCTGCGCGATTCAATTTTCCTTCGCGAGCGGGCGCGCCGTTGGAAAGCGCCGCACGTACTGCAGAAATCGCGCGAGCGCGCGGTCGGCGTCGATCAGCAGCCCGTCGTGAAAATGGATCGTCTTCATGATCGGCTCGTCTTCCTGGATCAGCCGGCGGAAGAATGCCTCGCCAATCTGCAGGCGCTGCTCGCGCTCGGCGTCGCTGCCCTCGGACTTGGGCGTCGCCGTGACGGACCATCCGCGGGTGCGTCCGTCGGGCGTCGGCGTGCCGGTCGCCATCGAGAGGATGCCCATGCCGCTGAGCCGCCCGGCGAGCGCGATGGTGTTGGTGCCGGTGACGCGAATGCGCTGATCGAAGACGCCGAAGCTGGGATCCTCGAAACTGACGTCGTACTGGATGCGATAGTCACCGACCTCGATCGCGTCGGGATCGCAATCGATCTTGAGCCCGTGCAGCACGCGCAGATGCTGAAAGTCCATCGAGTTGGTGAACGGCACCCACGGCTCGACCGGCAGATCGAACGCCTCGGCGGTGCGGATGTCGAGTTCGTCCTCGGAGTAGCCGACGAATTCGGGAACGTCGAACAGCGGCTTGACGCCGTTGAAGGCCCAGATGAGACCCCATTTCTCGACGGTCGGGAACTTGAAGACGCGCGCGGCCTTGGGAATTTTCTCCGATGCCGGAATTTTGGTGCATCCGCCGTCCGCCCCGTACTGCCAATGATGAAACGCGCACCTGATGTCGTCGCCGACGACCTTGCCCATGCTCAGGTCCGCGCCGAGGTGACGGCAATAGGCGTTCATCACGCTTGCGCGTCCCGACTCGCCGCGGAAGACGATCGCGCGTCCCTCCAGGAAATCGCGGCCGATCACCTCGCCCGGTTTGACCTCGTCCGAGCGCGCGATCGCATACCACGTCTGATGAAAACCGCCGGATGATTTCGCCGTGCCGCCACGCGCGCGCGGCTTCGACGTCTTAACGGGGCGGGCGCGCGACGGCGTAATAGTTGATGCCATTCGAATCTCCTGGTCGGACCGCGATCAGGCCAGCTCGGCGACGGCGGCGTCGTCGAACTTGGGCAATTGGATGAAGAACAGCAGGCAATCTTCGACGGTCTCGATCTCGCGGCCGGCGTCCGTCGGATCGACGCGAAATGCCGAGTGCGTGTCGATCACCCGGCCCGACGCGAGGTCGCGAATCGCGCCGCGCTCGACAAACAGCAGCTCGGGCGCGCGATGCTTGTCGATCACATGACGGTTGCCGCGCGCGGATCGAATCTGCCCGATATTCAGCGCGCGCTCGCCGAAGGTGCCGAGATGTTTAATCTCGAAGCCCGGGTCGCGCGTCGAAATCCACTTGAAACTTTCGGGATGCATCACGACCGGCTCTTCGTAGCGCGCGGGCGGGTATTCGACCTCGCGTCCGTTGACGTATTCCCACACCGCCTCGTAGCCGTCCTTGCGCTGCGTGCGACCGTCGGGGGTTTGGCGGGTGAAGACGCCGCGATCGAATTGCCCGAGATCGCACATCCGCTGGTAGCCGGACGTCAGTTGCGCATAGCTCATGAAGCCGTAGCCGGCGGCGCCGCCCATCTGGAGCAGCAGCACGACGGATTTCGAGGTGTCGGACTGCGGTCCGTAAAACGTGCCTTCCGGAAAATAGCCGACGGTGCCCGCCTTCAAATCCTTGCCGGGCGCATAGTTCATCGCGCCTTCGAGGCAGAGCCGGACTTGGTCGAAGTTGTGGCGATGGCGCGGCGTGAAGTAGTCGCCGGCAGTGCGCACGATGCTGAGTTCGAAGTTGTCGGGCGCACCCGTTGTGCCTTGCAGCAGTCGCTTGAAATCGATTCCGCCCGAGCGATGGCCCGACACGCTGCCCCACTCGACATCCGCGGCGCGTACCGTTTGCATAGATGCGCCATTAGCGCGCGCGTCTGCACGGCGTCAAGCGCGCCGGACTGAGCGGTCGCGGCAGCCCGGCCGCGCGGCGTCAGGCGCCTTCGCGCTGGCGGAGCCGCTGCTGATTGGCATCGGGCGGAATGGTCAGGATTTCGTGCGAGTAAATTTCGCCCAGGTATTCGATCAGGTTCCGCATCGAAACCACGGCGTGCGGCTTGCCGGCGTCGTCGAGCAGCGGAATGTGCCGGAAGCCCTCCAGCACCATCTTGCTGAGCGCGAAGGCAACGTTCGCGTCGGCGGGCAGGGTAAACGGATCGGGCGTCATCACCGCCGCCACCGGCGTGTTCTGCAGGTCGAGCGGTTTGCCCGCGACCTTCATCAGGATGTCGCGCTCGGTGAAGATGCCGGTCAGGCGGCCGTCCTCGACGATCAGCACGCACGCGCGGCGCTCATGCTGCATCAGGCGGATGGCTTCGGCGAGCCGGGTCGTCGGCGCCACGTTGAGCGGCGGCTGCGACACCACTTCCTTGAGCGTGGTCGTGGCCAGCGCCGACTCCAGCACGTTGGGTCCGGGATGTTCGTCGTCGAACAGCTGCGCGCGTTCGTCGTCATCTTCAAAGTTGGGCATGGATGACCCTCCGATCGTTCGGACTGAACCACCAACACTAAACCGAAGCGCGAGATATGGCAAAGCGTTTTGTCGATGTGAACGGGCGGCTGATTGCGCGATTGTTACGGTGCCGGTTTCACTTCCGGAATCGTCCAGGTCCCGTCAAGGATCGAGGGCGGCGTTTCCTTGGGCCAGTACATCCGCAGCATCAGGATGAACTTGCCGGCGGGAGCGGGCAGCCAGTTGGATTCCTTTTCCTTGCCGGGCGACTCGTGCTGCAGAAGAAGATCGACTGAACCGTCGGGATTTTCCTTCAGCTGGTTGCGCGCACTGAGCGTGTACCGGTTCAGCGGATTCGCGACGAAGAAGTACGCCGCGTCGTACATCGTCAGCGACCAGAATCCATTGACCGGCGGCAGGCGTCCCTTGTCGAAATGCATTACGTACTTGTCTGCGCCGGAGTAAGGTTTGCCCGCGGCATCGGTCTCCGAGGTCGGATAGACGGCATCCTGCGGCCGGTTCGCACCCAGCCCGATGGCGGTAATAAAGGCGCGATCGAGATAGTCGGCGCCGTAGATTCCGGTCTTGGTGAAGAATGCCCAGCCGTTTTCGCGCTTTCCCGCGTCCTTGAAGTAGCCGACTACTTTGGCGGCGGCGGCCTTGGGCACCGCTTTCAGCGCGTCCTGCACCGCGGGCGTAAGCTTGGCGATATCGAACCGTTGCCCGGGTACGATTCCCAACTTCGCGATCTTCGCCACGATCGGCGCGTCGTCGGCCGTCGGCGGATTGTCTTTCATCAACTGCGCCATCAGGTTGAAGTATGCCGCGACGTCGAGCGCGTTCACCTGGTCCCGCACCGCGGTCTTCATGTCGACGCTCGAATCGATCTTGCCCGGCGGCGGCGTATAAGTCTTGCCGTAGGAGCTCAGAGGGACCAGCGTGATTTTGTCCTGCAACTCATGGACGGCCTGGTAGTCCTGCGGCGTACCGGTGCAGTAGATTCGGCCCAGGATCCACACCAGCGCCGTCGGCGACTTGTATTCGGTCACGCCGGCGGGAAGCGTGCCCGACCATCCAGGCCCGGTGATCGCGTATGTCTGAGGACCGGTGCCGGTCGTGCGCTTGCCGGGCACCTGGAAGACCTCGGTCCACGCGTCGAGCATCGGGAACAGGTAATAGCGGTCGTGCGCCTCGGGAAGGCTCAGCACGTACGGCTCCTTGCCGACGTCAATCCACGCGTTGGTGTAGAGGGTATCGGCGTTCGGAGCTGTTACGGCGCGGAACGCGGCAGTCGGGTAGGCTCGCGACCTCGCCAATTGGCCCATCGGCGCCCGCGTTTCGGTCGGTTCCGTGACGTTGGTCAGCACCCGACGGGTATACTCCATCGTGACCAGCGGATAGCCGTAGACGTAAGCATCGGTCGCGATCGCGGTGGCTTCGTCGGCACTGAGGCCAGTTGTCGAAGCACCCTCCTGCGCCGCGGCGACGACGCTCGCGAGGAGTAGAGCAGCAAGCGCAGCGGCCGTCAGAGTTGCAAGAAGTTCATGTCGAACTGGCTTCATGGTTTGTCCTCCGAGATCAGGCATGGCTCTTATCGCACGGGGGAGTTTGTTGCGAACCGATTCCGTGCCGCATAGGCGGACAATCCAGCACCATGGCGTGCCTGAAAGTCTGTTTCGTCTTCGACCTCAAATTTGCAAGTATATCCCGATAGAGAGAGGGTCTTCCCGTCGCGCTGGCGGTGCGGCTTTCGACGCCGCCGCGACGTTTCGCGCCGCGCCAAACCGACTACGATGGCTACCGCGACTCCGTTCGAAAATCAGTTCCGTGGAACCGATTTCGTCGGCCGTCACAACGAGCTCGCCGAGCTGCGGGCCGGGCTTGACCGCACGACCGCGGGACACACGCAGATTTTCCTGCTCGGCGGCGAACCGGGCATCGGCAAGACTCGCATCGCGAACGAGATCGCGTCGGTCGCAGATCAATACGGAATGCGAGTCGCGTGGGGAATCTGCTGCGAAGGCGCCGGCGCGCCCGCCTACTGGCCGATGATCCAGGTCGCGCGGTCGCTGCTCGCGCGCACCGACGCGCCCGGATTGCTGACGCGCGCCGGCCCCGGTGCAAGTCAAATCGCCAGGTTGATCGGCGACTACGGTCCCGAGTCCGTCCCGGCCGCCGGCCTGCCCGACGAGCCGGAGCAGGCGCGCTTTCGGCTGTTCGACGGATTCGCGTCGCTGCTCTCGGCGTATGCGGAGACCCGCCCGCTGCTGGTGGTGCTCGACGATTTGCAGGACGCCGATCCGACTTCGTGGCTGATGCTCCGATATATCGCACGCGAACTGCACGACGTGCCGCTGATGATCGCGGTCGCCTACCGCGACGTCGAGACGCGACGCCAGCCAATCGCCACCCAGGTGATCTCCGACCTGCTCCGCACCGGACGCCAGATCCTGCTCTCGGGGCTGAGCGAGTCCGAGGTGGCGGAGATGGTCGAGAAGAGTGCAGGGCACGCGGCCGATCGTCGATTCGTTGCCGAGCTTCATCGCACGACCGGCGGCAATCCGTTCTTTGTGACCGAGGTGGTGCGGACGCTGGCCGGCAACGGTGCGCTCAAGAGGGCCGCCCGCGACGAATCTGCGGCGCCGATCCCCGAGAGCCTGCGCACGTCGATCCGCGCGCGGCTGGGCGCGCTCTCGGCGCGCGCCAACAGCATACTCGCGGGCGCTGCGGCGTTGGGCAGCGAGTTTGACCTGGTCGCGCTGCAGCGGCTGACCGGCGCGCCACTCGACGAAATCCTGCGCGTCCTCGACTTAGCCGGCAGCGCCGCAATCGCGGTGCAGGTCGAGGAGGGGCGGACGCGCTATCGCTTCGTCCACTCGCTCATTCGCGAAGTGCTCCATCGCGATTTGGACGACGCCACCCGCATGGAGCTGCATCGCAAGATCGTCGGCGTGCTCGAGGATCTCTACCGCGCCGAGCCCGATCGTCATGTCGACGAGCTCGCGTACCATTCGATGCGGAGCGCGCAGGCCGGACTCGCCGACAAGGCGATCGACTATTCGATCCGCGCGGGCGAGGCCGCGTACGCCGCGTTCGCTTACGAGAAGTCGGCGCGTCACTGGCGCGAAGCGCTCACGCTGATGGAGGAGCAGAGCGCGGAGCCGCTCAAGCTCGCGCGACTGCTCGAACGGCTGTCCGACGCGCTTTCGATCACCGAAGTCGAAACGCCCACCGGAATCGATTGCCTGGAGCGTGCGCTGCGGCTCTACGAGAGCGCCGGCCGCACGCTGGAAGCGGCGCACGCGCACGCGCAGCTGGCGGTGATGCTCTCGACGCGGGCGCCGTCGATGAACATCCAGCGCGCGCTCCGTGAGTATCGGAATGCGGAGCAGGTGCTGGGCAAGGCAGTGGAGAGCGAGTCGCAGGTCTGGCTCTACAACGGGCTGGCGCAGGCCGCGATGCAGGCGCAGCACACCGCGGAGGAAATGGCGGCGTCGCGCCGGGGCATGGAAGTCGCCGCGCATCTCGGGCG
>DASQHV010000093.1:0-2535 GCA_035631915.1 Candidatus Acidiferrales bacterium
GAGCTTGACGCGTCGGGAGAGGCAGTCGGCCTGCCGCCCGGCGTGATGGGAAATTCCGAAGTCGGTCATCTGACGATCGGATCAGGCCGCGTGATCTACCAGGACGTGATGCGAATCACGAAAGCGATCGAGACCGGCGCCTTCGCGCGTAATGAAATTTTGCTCGGTGCGATCCGGCGCACGGTGTCGCGCGCTTCGACGCTGCACGTGTGGGGACTGCTGTCCGACGGCAGCGTGCATAGTCATATCGAGCATCTGATGGCGCTGCTCGATCTGGCGGCGGCGAACGGCGCCACCAAAATCGCGGTGCACGCCGTGCTAGACGGCCGCGACAAGCCGCCGCGCTCGGCGCTGCCGTATGTCGAGCAGGTCGAAGCGAAACTGAAACAGATCGGGCGCGGCCGAATCGCAACGGTCACCGGGCGCTACTACGCGATGGACCGCGACAAGCGCTGGGAGCGCGTCGAGCGGGCGTGGCGCGCGATCGTCGAGGCGGAGGGAATCGCGGCGTTGAGCGCGCGCGCGGCTGTGGAGAGTTCGTACGCGTCGGGCAAGAGCGACGAATTCGTCGAGCCGCACGTCGTCGGCCCGCGCACGCCGATGGCCGACGGCGACGAGGCGATTTGTTTCAACTTTCGCGCCGACCGTGCACGCGAACTGACGGCGGCGATCGCGCTGGCGGACTTCACCGGCTTCAAGCGCCCGCGCGTGCCGAAGGTCGGCTACGTGTGCATGACCGAATACGATCGCTCGTTCGCGCTGCCGCTCGCGTTCGGTCCCGAGGACGTGCGCAACACGATTGCCGAGGTGCTGGCGAAGGCCGGGCTGAAAAACCTTCGCGTGGCCGAAACCGAGAAATACGCGCACGTGACGTACTTCCTGAACGGCGGAGTAGAGAAGCCGTTCCCGCTCGAGGAGCGCGCCCTGATCGCTTCGTCGAAGGTCGCGACCTACGACCTGGAGCCGGCGATGAAGGCGGCGGAGATCGCAAAGCGCGTCGCCACGGAAATCGCCGGCGGCAAGTTCGACGTAATCGTGATGAACTTCGCAAATCCGGACATGGTCGGCCACACCGGAAAATTCGAGGCCACGGTGGCGGCGGTCGAAGCGTCGGACGCGGCGCTGGGCGTCGTGATCGACGCGCTTGCTGCACGGCACGGCGTCGCGCTGATCACGGCGGATCACGGCAACGCGGAATTCATGGCGGATCCTGCAACCGGGCAGGCGCATACGGCGCACACGACAAACCCGGTACCGCTGATTCTCTACGATCCGAACTTCAAAGGTCAGATGAAGACGGGCGGCACGCTCGCCGACGTCGCACCGACGCTGCTTGCGATGCTCGGACTCAGCGCGCCCGCCGAGATGACGGGGCGCGATTTGAGGATCGCAGCAGCGCGCTAGGAACACCGGCAATTTGATATGCGGGGCTCGCGCCCCGCGCCCCCGGCAGGGGCCAGCCCCTGCACCCGGGGCAGGAAACACAAAAATAAAGATGCGGCCGCAACGGCCTGTTGGAACATTGGGCGCGCGGACGCGAAGAAAGCTAAGAGAAGAAAGGGCTGCCGACTACCAGCGGACGACTTGCTCGTAAATTTTCGGCAGTTGGCGCGGCAGTGACGCGATGTCCTCGATGACGAGGTAGCGCGACGACTGGCACATCTGGCGCAAGTAATCGTGGCCGGTCTTGTCGACGGTGATGCAGAACGGCAGCACGCCGGCGAGTTCGAGTTCCTTCAGCGCGACCATCGTGTCCTGAATTCCGTAGGCGTTAGAGCGGCGGTCGTGACCGTAGTCGAAGTCCTGCGGAAAGCCGTCGCTGAGCAGGATCATATGCTTGGCGCGCGAGGCGACGTCCTTGAACTTCTCGCGCACGTGGCGAATCGCCGCCCCCATCCGGGTCGACCGCTTGGGCTCGACGGCGCCGACCCGCGCCTTCACCTCGTCGGTCAGCTCCTGATCGAATTCCTTGATCACGTAGAACTCGACGTTGTCGCGGCCGTGGCCGGAGAAGCCCATGATCGCGTAGGAGTCGCCGATTTCCTCGAGCGCCTGCGCCATAATGACGAGCGCTTCCTTGTTGACGTCGATGATGCGGCGCGGACGTTGCGCGGTTTGCGGGCGGCGCTGCCATGCTTTCATCCAGTCGTCGGTGTCGTCGTCGTCGGTGTGCTTGCGCGGCTCGCGATGCACGGGCTCGTCGGTGGAGGCGGACATGTCGAGCAGGAACAGGGTGGCGACGTCGCGCGCTTCCTTCTTGCGGGCCTTGTAGAAGCGGCCGTCGGGCGTCTCGCCCATTAGGCGTGCGACGCGCGCCTCGATGGTGCGGTCGATGTCGATCTCCTCGCCGTCTTCGAGCCCGCGCACCATCCGGAACGACGCGGGGCGGATGCGCTGAAAGTTGCGCCGCACGCCGGGCAGCATCTCGGCGTACCGCAACAGGGTGTTCTCGAAGAAATCGCCCTCGTCGCCGGGCAGCACGATTTCGCGCAGCCGGCACCAGTTGCGGCGGTAGTCGTTGAGCACGTAGTCCCA
>DASQHV010000094.1:0-10353 GCA_035631915.1 Candidatus Acidiferrales bacterium
TTTGTTCTTCGAGAAATCGAGCTTGAGCTCCTTGATCCGCTTGATCATCTGCTGCAGCACGAGTTTCGGATCGCCGACCATCGGCACGTCGGCATTGACCTGCCATCCGATACGCGTCGGCGTCGGATCGACCTGGATGTACTTGGCCTTGTCGGTCCACGTCGGCGGCTGGCCGAAGTGCTCGCCGCTCCAGTAGCGGAAGCCGATCGCGAGCACCACGTCGGCGTTGCCGGTGAACGGCTTCTTGAAGGCGCCGCGAATCGCCAGCGGATGCTCCTCCGACACCACGCCCTGGCCTGCGCGACGCGCGTAGATCGGGATGCTGGTCAGCTCGAGGAATTCGCGCATCTCCTCGCCCGCCTGCGACCAGAACAGCCCGTCGCCGCCGGCTATCAGCGGACGCTCCGCAGCCACCAGCATCTCCAGCGCGCGATCGATCTTTGACGGGTCGCCCGCCGAGCGAACATCGTCGATCGTGAACTCGCGCGCGCCCTTGCGCTGACGGTTGTCCTCATCGTGATGGTAGAGAATGTTCTGCGGAATCTCGAACAGCGCCACGCCCTGCGGCGGCGAGATTGCCTCGCGGAAGGCGGAGCGCAGGTCGAATTGTATCGTCGACCAGTCGGTCACGCGCTTGGTGAATTTCGAAAAGCTGTCCACGACCTCGGAGCCGTAGGCTTCCTGGAACGAGCCGAGATGGTCCTCGGTGTTGGGATGCTGCCCCGAGATGCAGACCACGGCGCTGCTGGTCAGTCCCGCGACGCACAGGCCGGTGACGGCATTGGTCAGCCCGCATCCGGCGGTGACCATGCACACTCCGACCTCGCCCGAGGTGCGCGCGTAAGCGTCGGCGGCGTAGGCCGTCGCCTGTTCGTGGCGCATGTGGATGAGCTTGATATCGTGATTGCGCAACTGGCCGAGGATCGGAAACAGATGCCCGCCGTTGATTGCGAAGCAATATTTGACTCGATTCTCGCGCATCACGCGCGCGACCAACTCTCCGCCATCAGCTTTAGCCATTGATGATTCCTCCGTCGTTTTAGCGCCCCGAATCCTTGCACATTTATGGAGCCGCCGAAAAGCGCGCGCACATTTGCGGCGACGGCGCGGGCGCGCCGCACGGCGGCCGCATCAAGCAGGGTTGATCGTTCGCGTCAGGGGTGTCACCCTCGATTGTCCTCTTTCGTCTCCGCGCGCCGGATGCGGAGGCTGCGAGCGACGGTGGGGTAGGTGGACGCAGGTGGGGTCGAGGTCGGCGCGGCAGCTTGTGCTTGCGAAAACTCTGGACTAAGGACAACCGAACGGCATTTCAGGAATTCAGGATGCGGCGCGTCTTTGCGTTAATCGTAACAGTTGTTTTGGCGGCAACTTCGCTGATGACGTCCGCTACCGGCGCCAACGCGTTTTCGCTGCTCGATCCCGACACCTGGAAGTGGCCGACGTACGACTGGAATTCCTTCAAGGCGACCGATCCCAATTCGTGGCCGTTCATCCCGGTGCCCGAAGTCGCGACCGACCCCAACGGCGGCGTCACCTACGGTGTCCTGCCGGTGTGGCTCTTCACCAACGAGAAGGACGAGATCTCGAGCATCTTCGCTCCCGACATCAACGCGAACTCGACGCTGGGGCCCGGCGGCAATTTCCGCTACCTCGCCTATCCGTCGTCTGACACGAACTGGTACATCGTCGCCGGCGGACAGGAGAAGATCGCGCGCAAGGTCGACGTCGATTACCAGACGGGTCGCGAGCACAAGCACTGGTGGTCGCTCGAGGCGCGCTTCTATTGGGAGAAGGATCCCACCGAGCGATTTTACGGCCTCGGCAATCACTCGCATCAGGGCAACCAGACGAACTACACCACCAATCAACTTTACGGCGAGGCGATCCTCGGCTGGAACATCAACGAGAAGATTCAGCTGTCGTTGATGGAACGTCCGCGGCGCGTGCGCATCGAGGAGGGCGGCTTCAACAGCGTGCCCGATATCACGCAGCTGTTCCCGCATCAGAAGGGCATCAACGGCGGCAGCGAACTCTTGTCGCAAGCGATGGCGCAGTACGATACGCGCGACAACATCGACATCCCGCGCAGCGGCACGCTCGGGCGGCTCTACTACGGCATCGCGGATCGCCGCTTCGGCAGTTCGTTTTCATACAACCGCTTCGGCGGTGAACTGCGCAAATACATCACCGTCGGCCAGCGCGTGACGTTCGCCGGCCATGTTTTCACCGAATACGAACCGGCGGGAAACGAGATGCCGTGGTGGTCGCAGGCGCGCCTGGGCGGCGACGAGAGTCTGCTCACCGATCAGGAAACGCTGCGCGGCTACGGCGCCGGACGCTACGTCGACAACAATCTGTTCGTGATGAATGTCGAGATGCGCACGCGGGTCTGGGACAAGAAGATCTTCGGCACTCACGGCATCCTGGAGGTCGCGCCCTTTGCGGAGGCCGGCCGCGTCGGACACAGCATGGGTTACAATCCGTTCACCGATCTGCACCCGGTCGGCGGCGTGGGATTTCGCGGGATCGCGGAGCCGTTCGTCGTCGGCTTCGTCGATCTCGGATGGGGCGGCGAAGGCGCCGCGATTTTCTCCGGCATCAACTATCCATTCTGACGCGCTCGCGGTGTAAGTCTCAGAGCCGCTCGATCACGTCCCGCGCGATCTCATCTATACAGTCGTTGAATCCGTCCATCGGCGGATTGATGAACACCTGCGACAGCCCAGCCTTCTCCAACAACCGCAGCCGCTCGACGATCTCCTCGCGCGGACCGATGATCGTCGTCGCGCCGATCGTCTCCGGCGTCACGAAGCGCTGCTCGGCCGGCGCGACGTACGTGCAGTGGCCGACGTGGAGCTCCAGGTAGCGCTCGGACGCCGGCGTCTTCATGCTCGCGACATACTGCTCGTACGACTTGTAAATAGACTGTACGCGCTCCGGTAGATATCCGGCGCCGGCGTATCCGGCGGCGATCGCATGAAAGCTCGCCATCACCCAGTGGCCAGTCATCTGTTTCACCCGCGGCGAGTCGAGCTTCTCGCCGGGGCGCAGCACGCAGATATGCGTCAGCGACACGATCGGCATCTTCGCGGCGTCGCGCCCCGCCTTCGACGCGCCAGCCGCGATATTCTTCCGCACGGCGGCGACCCGGTCGGCGTCGGTGATTCCGGTGGTGATGGCGCCGTCGCCGAACTCGCCCGCCAGCGCCAGCGTCTTGGGCCCGTTGGCCGCGACGTAGAACGGAATCTTGTCGTCGAGGTTGATGAACCTGCGGTCGCGATGCAGGTACTTGATCTTTCGCGAGAGTCCCTCGGTGTTGTAGGTCGCCTCGCCGCCGCGCAGCAGGTCGTGAATCACGCGCACCTGCTCGCGAAAGTCCGAATGCTTGACCGGCGGCAGGCCCATCACGCGGCGACCGGTGTGGCCGGTGCCGAAGCCTAGGATCACGCGGCCGGGCGCGAGCTGATTGATCGTCGCGATCGATTGCACGGTTACCGGCGGGATGCGATTCGTCGCGATCGCGACGCCCGTGCCGAGCTTGATCTTCTTTGTGTTGACCGCCGCCAGCGCCATGCACGCGTAGGTGTCGCCCCAAATCATGTGCGAGTCGGGAATCCACGCATGGCTGAAGCCGCGTTCCTCGGCGTATTTGACGTCGCTGATCGCGCGCTCGGGCTTGGTGAAAATCAAGGTGCCGAAATCCATCGTCGATTCGTCCTCCTCCGGATGTCGTCGCAACAAGCTAGCGCCGACCCGCACTTGGATGAAACCGAAATCGTGCGGCGAGAACTCCTAGTGCGTGACGACTTAAGGAGCGACGCCTAAAGCAGTCCACACGCGATGCATCACGGGCAGCGGGTCGGCGGGGAATCGTTCGGCGAGCATCGCGCGCAACTCGTCGTCGAACGCGGCGACCTGCTCGGGCGAAAGACTGGCGCCGACGCCGGCGCTCGCGCGGATTCGCCCGCGCCACGCCTCGTGCGTGTAAGGGGTGTCGATATCGAACGAGAACGTCTCGAGGTTTTTGAACCCCGCGATCGCCATGTCGCGCGGCCACTTCGGATACATCCCGAGTCCGCCGCCGAAAGTCCATTTCGGATTGTGCCGCTCGATCAGTTTCTCCGTCGCCTCGACCATGTTGCCCGGCAGCGGAATCCAGTCGAAGTGCGCGATCACGAGCCGCCCGCCCGGCTTCAGCACGCGGCGGCATTCCGCAGCGGCGCGAGGCCGGTCGAACCAGTGCCAGCACTGCCCGGCCGTCACGAGGTCGAATCGCGCCGCTTCGAGCCCAGTGTCTTCGGCTGGCGCGTTCACGTACTTGACGGTCACGCCAGCCGCGCGATCGAGTTCAGCCGCCTGCTGCATAAGCGGAACCGAGCGGTCAAGTGCGGTGACGTCGCATCCGCGAAACGCCAGGCCGCGCGCGACGGTGCCGGTCCCGGTGCCGAGGTCGAGCGCGCGAATTCTCTGCCTGACGATTCCCATCGCCGCGAGCCGATCGAAGAACTCGTCGGGAAATCCCGCGCGATGTCGTCCGTAGTCGGCCGCAGTCCTGCCGAAATCCGCGGTCAACTCGCCGGCTTTCACTTCTGCTGAACTCATCTTGCGCTCGCGTCTTGATTGCGCTGAGGTTGACTGTATATAACTGTGTCTATCTTGACGCAAGTTGATGTGAACCGCACGAAGCTTGACGGATGAGGCGCCGCGTGGCGTGATTTCCGCGTGAGCCATAACTCCGAGCGCGCCGCGATGCTGACGGCGGCCGAGGCTGCCGATCAACTCGGCGTGAAGCTTGGCACCCTGTACGCGTACGTCAGCCGCGGCTGGCTGCGGAGCTATCGGCGCAAAGTTGGCCGACAGGCGCTCTATCGCCGCGCGGATATCGACGCGCTCCGCGGAGTCGTCTCGACCGAGCGCGGCCGGCGCGGCCGCAGTCTGCCGCCCGCCTCGACGTGGGTCACCGTCGCGCAGCCCCGGAGTATCGAGGACGGCGCGCCGGGCGTGATCGTCGCCGAGTCGGCGGTCAGTTCGATTATCGATCTCAAGCTCGCGTATCGCGGTTATCCGATCGAAGAAGTTGTCGAGCACGCGTCGTTCGAGGAAGTGTGCCTGCTGCTGTGGAGCGGCGAGCGGCCGGTGGCCGAGGAGATAGCGGCGCTGCGTGCGGAGATTCACGGCGCGCAGATGCCGGCGTCGGTGGCAGCGTCGCTGGCCGCGGTCGGCGACGACGCGCCGCCACTGCTGCGGATGGCCGCAGTGATGCCGACGCTGGCGGCGTGGGACCGACGTCAGCCGCCGCGCACGCGGATCGATCGCGCCAAACTGATCATCAGCCTGCTCCCGCTCGCGCTTGCGGAACCGCCCGCGGTTGAGGCGGTCGGCGCAATCGGGATGGCGGGGCGACTACTCGGATGGGCGCCTGGCGCGACGGGCGCGGAGTGGGAAGTCGCGGCGCTGGACCGCGTGCTGGTCGCGTGCGCAGAGCACGAGCTCAACGCGTCGACGTTCGCGGCGCGCGTAGTTGCGAGCACCGGCGCCGATCTCTTTGCGTCGGTGCTGGCGGCGCTGTGCTCGCTCTCCGGGCCGATTCACGGCGGCGCCTGCGATCGAATCGAAGCGATGTTCGCGGAACTCGAGTCGGGCGCGCGCCTCGAAGAATGCCTCGCCGCGTTCACCCACGACCATCGCCTGCCGCCCGGCTTCGGCCACGCAATTTATCCCGAGGGCGATCCGCGCGCCGTGCTGCTGCGCGACGCGGCGCACACTGTCGCGAAGCATCGCGGGCGGCGCCTGTTCGAAACCGCGCAGAAGGTTGAGGCTGCGGTCTGGAAGCGCGAGCGGCTGCGCCCGAATCTGGACTTCTACCTGACGGTCTGCGCGCGGATGCTCGGGTTCCCGCGCTCGATGCCGGCCGCGATCTTCGCGATTGGGCGCGCCTCGGGATGGATCGCGCACGCGCTCGAGCAATACGCCGACAACCGCCTGATTCGTCCGCGGATGCGTTATCGCGGCGCCCCGCTCCGCCACTGGGACTAGCAGCCCGACCCGCGACTTCCAGCCTGCACGCTTTGACGCAGGGCGCAACGAAGTCGTATTGAAAGATGTCGTATTGAAGGATTCGCAACTCGACGAATCGAGAGGGCGCCAAAATTGAAAGCTATCGCAAAGACTCGTCCTGCGCCGGGCGCTGAGGTGATCGAAACCACTCTGCCGCATCCCGCGGCCGGCGAGTTGCTGGTGCGCGTCGGCGCGTGCGGCGTCTGCGGCTCCGACCTGCACATCGTCGATTGGGAATTGGGCGCTGATCGAATGGTCGGACGCATCCCATTCGTGCTCGGGCATGAACCGGCAGGCGACGTAGTCGAGGTCGGCGCGAACGCCGGCAAATTCAAGCCCGGCGACCGCGTCGCGCTCGATCCCTTCGGTCATTGCGGGCGATGCGGTCCGTGCCGCGCCGGCCGTTTCCATCTCTGCGCCTCGCCCAGCACGCTCTCGGGTGCGTTCGCCGAGTTCACGATCGCACCGATCGAAAACGCGCACCTGGTTCCATCGACGATGGAGATGGAGACCGCCGCACTGCTCGAACCCTTTGGCACCGGCCTGCACGCCGTCGAGCAGTCGTGCCTGAGGGCGGGCGACAGCGCGGTGATTGAGGGCCCGGGACCGATCGGACTGAGCATCGCGCTGGCAGCGCGCGCGCTGGGAGTATCCTCGATTGTGATTACGGGGCTCGCGGTCGACGCGGACCGCCTCGCGCTGGCGGGCCGGCTCGGCTTCCGTACGGTTTGCGCGGGCGAGCGCGGATGGATCGAACAGGCGCGCTCGATGCTGCCGGCCGACGGCGCGGACGTGGTCTTCGACGCGGCCGGCGCGATCGATTCGCCGCGCGAACTGCTGCGCCGGGGCGGCGAGTTGATCGAAGTGGGCTGGCCGGCGCGCGACCTAAAGTCGGCGGAGCTGCGCGCGCTATTCTTTCACGGCGTCACGATCATTAACTCGCGGATCCGGACGCCGGAGACCTGGCGGCGGGCAATCGCGATGGTCGCGAGCGGCGCAGTCGATCCGCGTCCGATGATCACTCATCGCTACGACATCGCGCACGGCCTCGAGGCCTTCGACCTACTGCGCGAGCGTCGCGGAGTCAAAGCATTAATTATTCCGACTTAGTAATCGACTGAATAGCCAATGAGTTATTCGCTTCATGAATAGTATATTTGGAGCAATAGTATGAAAAGTGGATTCAAAATGGTCGATGTCGATACTCACTTGATGGAACCCGACTATGTTTTCGAAAAGTATATCGACGAGCGCTATAAGTCACAGGCGCCGCGCATGGGCGTCGCGCCCGAATCCGGTCGCCGCACCTTTCTGGTCGAGGGTGAGCCGTTCACGCGCGAGAAGGGTAAGTACCCGATGGCCGCGCCCGGGTTCCTGGACGCCGTGCGCAAGGCGATGAAGCGCTTCGAGCGCGCCGCCAAGAGCGGCTTCAGTCCCGAGAGCCGGCTGGTCGACATGGACGAGCAGGGCGTAGACGTACAAATCGTGTACCCAACCGCGGCGGGGCAGATGCTCGGGCGCGAGTTTCGCGACACCAAGCTGCTGGCCGCGTGCTGCCGCGCGTACAACGACTGGAGCGCGGACTTTACATCGAAGACGCACGATCGCGTGAAATGGGCCGCAATCCTGCCAATGCAGGACGTCGAGGAATCGATCAAGGAAGCCCATCGCGCGGCGAAGAACGGCGCGATCAGCTTTTACGTGCGGCCCAACCCGGTCCGCGGGCGCACCATTTTCCACGACGACTACATGCCGCTGTGGGCGGAGGTCGAGAAGCTAGGCCGTCCCATCTCGACTCATGACTCGGGCTCGGCGTCGGTCGAGTCGTTCGGCGACCGCATGGACACGCACGTCACCGGGCACATTCTCTCGCATCCGTTCGAGGCGATGGCGGCGATGGCGGGACTGATCTGGTACGGCGTGATCGAGAAGTATCCGAAGCTGCGTGTGGTGCAGGTCGAAGCAGACGGCGGCTGGGTCCCGTACTGGCTGCAGCGGATGGAGCAGCATTGGGACTTAAGCGGCAATTCCGAGCACGAGTATTTGACCAAGCGGCCGACTGAGTATTTCAAGAGTAATTTCTACGTCGCGTTTCGCGGTGACGAACCCACGATGAAAGCCGCGCTCGATATGGTCGGTGACAACAACTTTCTGTGGGATACTGACTATCCGCATCCCGACGGCACGTTTCCGTGGGGTATCGATTCAATTTTGCACCAGTCGATACCGCATTCGAGCAAGCAGAAGATCCTGTGGGACAATGCGGCGCGCGCGTTCGGGTTCAACTGACGGCGTTCTTTCTCTGACAATCACGACTCCTCCAGGAGCCAATGACAGATGGAAACTGAACTGCTGTTCGAAGTCGAAGGCGAACTCTCGGCGCCGATCACAATTCCCGACACGCCCGAAGGAACGCGCGTGATAGTCCACGTCACTGGCGGCGCATTCAAGGGACCGCGCCTCAACGGCCAGGTGTTGTCGAGCGGCGGCGATTGGTTTTTGCTGCGGCCCGACGGCGTTGGCGTGCTCGACGTGCGGCTGCTGCTCAAGACCGACGACGGCGAGAACATCTATATGACGTACAGCGGCCGCGCGAAGATCGGCGCCGGCGGAATTCCGAGCGCGCTGCAGACCGCGCCGACGTTTTCGACGTCGACCAAGGGGCGTTATGCGTGGCTCAACGGCGTGCAGGCAGTCGGAGTCGGCGCACCGAGCGATCAGATGACGTCGGTGCGATACAAGGTTTACCAGGTGAAGTAAGCGGCCGTCTGGCGCTCACCTACTTAACGCAGGCCACGCGTCCACGTACTTCTCCGCCCAATTCCGCAGAGAGCCCAATACCGCGACTTTGGGTTCGTTGCGCTGCACGTACTCCCAGATGATCAGTCGCTCGAGCATCATGTAAGCGGCGAAGCGCTCGGCAAATCCGTCGCGCGGCGGGCGCAGCGCCAGGTACCCGCGGATGAATTCGCGCGCCAGGTCGGGATCCTCATCGAGATACGTTGCGACGGTGCGCGAAAGATCGCTCTCGCCGTCGCCGAAGTACGATTCCATCAGGTCGAAAACGCCGCTCACGCTCCATCGTCCCGACGAGTCGTCGAACACGACGTTGCCTTCCTTGTAGTCCTCCATCACGAAGCACGGCGTGAACTCGACGCGCATCGCATCGTGGGCAGTCTCCAGTACACGTTCGACCCATTCGATGTCGGCGAGCGTTGTGCGATTGTTGGTGGCTCGCGCGCGTTGGAGAAGGTTTCGAATCACGACCTCGACGCGCTCCGCGTGGCTGAGAATCGGCGAGTCCGTCGGATCGGCGAAAAATGGAAACGGCCACGCCAGTTCCTCCGCCAGAACGAAGGGCTTGACGGTTTCGCTGGCGGGATCGATCCGGCCCGCGAATTGCGCCGTGAGGCGCTGCATCTCGGCCAGATTCTGCGCCATCGCGCGCGCCATCGCCATGCGATCGTCCCTGGTGAGTCGCGCTTTGATCGCGGGATCGTCAGCGTTGACTCCTCGCATCCGCGGCATCAGCGCGTAGCTCCATCCGAAAATCGCGGGCGACTCGTCGACCAGGTAGGGCCACGGCGCAGGCGCTGTCGTCCGCTCGTGGAGAGCGCGCGCGAAGTAGCGTTCGGTCGGAAACTGCCACGGAAGAAGCGGGCTCCCGCGCAGCACGAACTCGCCCGCGGTGCTCGTCAGGAAGACGTTCTGGCCGAAGAGACCGAACGGGATCGGCGTGGCGCGCACGAACATGCCGAGGCCGAAATGCGTGAGCGCGGCCTGGAATTGTGCGTCGGTGATGGCGCCGAGCTGCTTGGAATACTCCATGTTGGGTGTCGCATGCGCAACCGAGGTCAGCCCGCGAGCTTCGCGCGCAGCAGGTCGTTGATCATTTTCGGATTCGCTTTCCCGCCCATCGCCTTCATCACCGCGCCGACGAAGAATCCGTAGAGCTTGTCGCGGCCGGCGCGATACTCAGCGAGCTTGTCCGGTTCCGCGGCGAGCACCTTGTCGATAGCGGCGGCAATTGCGCCTTGGTCGGAGACCTGCGCGAGTCCAAGCTCGGCGACCACTGCCGCCGCGCCCTTACCTGATTTGACCATCTCCGGGAACGCGGTCTTGGCGGCGTTGAGGCTGATTTTCTGCTCCTCGATCATTCGAAGCAGCGTGCCGACTTCGGCCGGAGGCGGCACTGCATCGCCGATTGGTTTGCCAGAGTCATGCACGACGCGCAGCACCTCGGTCATCACCCAATTCGCGGCGCTCTTGCGATTTTTCAAACCCGGGAGCGTCGCC